>CAYNCR010000073.1:3264-11039 GCA_964395575.1 uncultured Desulfohalobiaceae bacterium | reverse complement strand
CGGAGCACTCCCAGAACGAGCCTGCTGTCGTCGGTCAGGGCGTCCTGGAAATGCAAACCGGATATCAGATTTTCGGCCCTCAACACGGGGACCCTTCGGAGCTGTTCCTTCTGGGCGAGGCTGCCGTGCCTCCACTGAAAAGCCAGTGCATCGTAGATCATCAGGGCCGCTTGGAGCAGATATTTCTCTTTTCCCTGGCCCCGGAAAAAGGCGAAGAGAAAGCTCAGGGGAGTGATCAGATTTGGGTCCTCCCGGAGCAGGCGGTTCCTTTCCCGGACGGCTTCCAGTGTCATCCGGACATCTCCCTCGGTGAGATAGCGAAGGCCCCCGTGCACCATCTTGGAGGAGCAACTGGATGTTCCCCAGGCAAAATCACGGCCTTCCAGGAGACAGCTTCGCAGCCCCATCCGGGCGGCCTCCCTGAGCACGCCCGCACCGGTGATGCCGCCGCCGACAACGATGATGTCGAAAGGCTCACTCAGCTCGTCCAGGCTCTTGTCTCTGGAGTAGCTCGTCCACATACCCAAACCCCGGGGCCGTAACCCGCGGCCCTCCTTTCCGAAACGCATGCCGCGCCCCATCAATTGTCCGGGTGATCCACCCGACGCCCCGCACACCCTCAAACAAGCTTGCCCGGATTCATGATCCCCTGGGGATCGAAGTGCTCGCACAGGCCCCGGATCGCTGAAGCCCCAAGCTCGCCCTTTTCGGCCTGCAGATATTCCTTGTGATCGGTGCCCACGCCGTGGTGATGACTGATGGTTCCCCCATGGCGTACAATGGCTTCGCTTGCCGCGGCCTTGAGCTTTTGCCAGCGCCTGTGCGTGTCCTCAGGATTCGGGGCCACGCGAAAGATGTAGCTGGTGTATACGCTGGCCCCGGTGGGATAGAAATGGGACAGGTGGGAAAAGGCGTGAACCCGCTCGTCCTCTTCCTCCAGACCGTGGGCCAGGGCCTTTTCCATGGCGCGCATCGTCTGGTCCACCCTGTCCCAGGGCACAGCCGTCTCCAGGGTATCCACCGCATACCCCTCGTCCCAGAGGGTATTGCGGAGGTACGGCGCCCTGAAGCGGTTTCTGGCCCAGGAATCCCCAAGGAAACGGTGCAGATGCACCGCTTGAAACCGCCTTTTGAGCAGGGAGACAACCTGTCTTTTGGTGTGGGCCACCCTGGATCGAGGACCGGTGAATCCCACAAGCAGCATACAGGCCTCCGCGGGGTCCAGCCCTCTCAGGCGGAGATACTTGAGCATTGCGTCACTCATCCGTTCCTTTCCGCTCAGGGCCAATTGCGCACGGGTCTCCTTGGCGTTGCTCAGCCTGAGCATGGACAGGGGGAAGTCGTTCTGGACCAGGTTGCGGACCGCGCTCAACGCAATGTCCCAATGGGGCAGGAAAAAGCCGTGGAATCGCTCCGCTTCCGGCAGAGGCCTTATCTGCACCGTGACCCGGGAGAGTATTCCCATCCTGCCCTCGGAACCCAGGACCACATCCCCCAGGCTCGGGCCCGCGGCCGAGGCCGGATGATCCGGAAGCTGCAGCGTTCCGCGCGGCGTGTGCAACAGCCCGCCCCGGAAAAGGTCGTCCATGCGCCCATAACCGAGAGACTGCTGTCCCGAGGACCTGGTAGCCACCCATCCTCCGAGAGTGGAGAACTCGAAGGACTGAGGGAAATGGCCCAGGGTAAAGCCCTCCCCTTTCAGACCGGCCTCCAGGTCCGGGCCCGTGACTCCGGCCTGAAAGGTGGCGAGCCGGGACGTCTCGTTCACGGTGAGCATTGCGCTCATTCGGCTCAGGGACACGGTGATCACCGGCCTGTCCAGGGCGAGGGGGTTGATGTGCCCCAGGACGCTGGTGCCCCCGCCATAGGGAATCAGCACAGCACCGCTGTCCGCGGCGAAATCCATGATCCGCTGCAGGTCCTCCTCGTTTTCCGGGAAGGCCACACCGTCGGGAAAGGTGGACACTGTTCCGCTTCGCAAGGCGATCCAGTCCGGCATGCTCTGCCCTCTGGCATGGAGGGCCCTGACCCTGGGATCGGTATCCACTGGAGCGCTGTGCGCGAGCCCGGATTCCGGAACCCGGCCAATGACCTCGGAAAGAGGACAGCTCTGCTGCCGGCTTCCGGGCCCCACAGTCTGCAGGAGGAGATCGCCGGCCCTGGATGGCAGGGGCAGGGAGACCGATTCATCGCCCCAACCGTTCCATCTCCTCATAAGTCGTCTCCTTGCCGGAGTTGCCTCCATTCATCCCGGCTGCGGCGCATGGCGTCCAGAGCGATTGCCCTCGCCCCTTCCGCGTCACTGTCCCGGGCCGCCTTGGCCAATTCAGCGTAGAAAGACAGTGAAAGCTCCCGCGCCCGGTGATGGATGAAATACCCAGCCGCCAGATGCACGTACAATTGGCGAAATCCGTTGATGATAAAGACGTACACGGGGTTGCCTGAAAGCTCTGCCAGGCGGTGGTGCAGCTCCCAGTCGAAGCGGGAGTATTTCCGGCTATCCCGGGGAAGCTCTCGAGCCCCGTCCGCGAATTCGGCCACCTCAGGGCTGGCCCTTTCCACGGCCAGAGCGGTGTAATGAGGGACTATGGCTATCCGGGATTCCAGCAGATGATCCACCAGATCCGGGGGGAGATTGTCCTGAAAAACGGTGATCGCGCTCAAGACATTCAGCCCACCGGTCTTTCAGAAATCGTTGACCAAAGTTGATTTGCCGTGGCGAATCCGGATCCAGCCGTCCCTTTCCATCTTCTTGAGGGTTTCCCTGAGGGTGGGCCTGGTAATCCCGAGCTCCCCGGCAAGCTCTCGTTCGCTGGGCAAACAGGTATTCGGCGGATAGCCGCCGTTCAGGATCGAACGTACCAGCTCCTGTTCCGCATAGGCTGCTGTTGTTCGGGAATTTCTGCGATCTGCCGACATACTGCCTCAACTGGTTAGACCTCTAGCCTGTATTCAAATTACCTGATCCCGCTTTTTGGGGTCAAGCTCATCTCCTTGAAGAGCCTCGCTCCCGTGATTCCGTTCCGCAGCCGTCTGCCGGGTTGCTAAGAGTTCTCTTTGCCAGGAGTCAGCAGATGGATCATGAAGGCCTGTTACAGCACTGTTGCGGGTGAGCTTTTGTGGAGCCACAAGGCGGGAAATGGTGTTTCTCTTTTTGTGTTGGCATGTTGCCTCAAAAAAAATGAGCTGATAACGATGGAACAACGTAAATGATGCACTGGATCGTCTGCTTCTGACGCGCACCGCAAACAACATGCAATGCGGACGCCACACTCTTGGCAGTCTCGATCCAAAGATCCCAGCTCTGTTGCCAAGTTTTTTTACAGGCTCCTTGCGGGAAGCTTCATAGAGAGAACCTACAACCTGCGCGGACTGACTATGCCATACAGAAAAAAATCACTCCTGCTCCTCTTCATCTGTCTTACGATTTTTATGACGTATTCCGGCTACGCACAAGCGGAGGATATCCTCGAGCTCAGCTCCTCCTCCCAAATCGCCGAGGCCTTCGGAAGGGATGTGATCAGAAAATACGAGAAGAAACACGATACCCAGGTGAATTTGTTCGTCGGTTGCTCCGAAACAGCACTGACCAGGCTGGAGAACGAGTTCAGCGACCTGACCTGCATTGCCTTCAGATTGCCCCAAAAATACCGCAAAAAGGGGTATGTGGACATTCCCTTCGCCCATGACCCATTGGTTGTCGTCACCAACACGGAAAACCAGGTGGACAATCTTTCGCGCAGGCAACTGCGCAACGTGTTCATGCAGAATATCACCAATTGGCGGGAGCTAGGCGGGGAAGACCGGGAAATCATTACTGTGCTCCCCCGCAGGGAAACCACTCTGTTCAAGAACTTCGAGCGCCAGGTTATGGAAGGATACGATATCGGCTACGATTTCATGAGCTATTTATCCACACAGAGTCTTGACGGAGTGAAGCATCTGCCGGGAGCCATCTCCATTGCCTCCCTAGGTGCGGCGAAAAAACACGAGAGCCTGCGAACCATCAAAATCGAAGGCCACGAGCCCAGGGATGAGAACTATCCCTTCACGCAAACATTTTCCTTTGTCAGCAAAGGCGAGCCGGGTCCAAACGCCAGGGAGTTCATAAATTCCGCCCTGTCTGAAAACGGGCGGAAAATCATCAGGCAAAAAGGCATGCAGCCGATCCTGGAGGAGGAAGAGCTTCGAGAAGCTTATTAACCGGACTTTAAGGGTGTACAATTCCCGATTCGAGCGGATTTCCCCTATGCAGACGCGCGCCTCCGAGAAGACAGCTCACCCAAGGACCAAGAACCGATGGATATCCTGCCTCAAGTTGGCCATTGCGCTTGGAGTACTGGCACTTGCGGCCTCCGGCTGCGCCAGTGCGATCACCGCCGCCTCACCGCCCTATACCAAGGAGGTGGAGCAAGGCACTCACGTGGAAGATGAAGTCCGCAGCTACGAATACGATCTCAAGAGCCTTTCCCCGGTATACAGCTTTCAGCTCCACCGAACCCCCCTCTGTCCGGAAAAAGCCCGAATGCAACGGATCTCCCGCAAGCAGCCCAGGGGGTTTGTCCTGGCCTTGGCTGAAATGCCTTTATACGGACTGGGCCTCTTGGATTGGTTATACGCCAAGAGCATATCCGAAGAAAGTGAGGAAGTGCTGGATACCTGGCTCGAGCCAACAGATAAGCTTATGCCGTGCGGGGAGCCGGAGCTGGCTTCAGGAGAGGTCGTCATTTTGCAAACCCCGAGAGAGATCGACGTACCACAGAAAACTGTGCATACTGATTCAGAAGGCAAACTGGAGTTGGAATCCGTATTGGTGGACCATTTCCGGTTTGGACTGGTCAACCTCTTCGTGCTTAGCGATGGCGACCTGAAATATTTGCGTTCCATATATATTTGAAGGCGTATTGAACAACCTATACCATGTTCCCGTGCTTTTGTATGAAAATGCGCTCAACGAGCTGATTTATCGGGGAATTATCCGCGAGGCAATAGCGGGTGGAACGCTTCGCTGGGGTTCATAATACACCATGGCCTTGTTGGAACCGCGCAAGGTACATCGAGTCCGCTCCAAAAGGGAAGACACATAAATTGAATCCTGTCTCAAAGTACGAGAGACCGGGAATATCGACGGAGGTGTCGCGTATCCCTTCATGTGAAACCCGTGATGAACCCTGCGCTTCAGCGTTCCACCCACTAATGCCTCGTGGCATTTTCATGCTTGGTTGTGCCCGGGTTGGCCCGGGAATGAGGGTTGTATGAAATGTTGGTTGCTCGGATTTGGGGTAGCAATCCTGCGCACCTGAACCTCCCATGTACTGATTCCTCCTGACTCATTCTACGCGCTGTCTTTACCCTCATTGTGAATACATTGGAAAGACAAAGTATAGGTAAGGCGACCCCCATGCCTGGAGACACTCAAGAGGAAAAGCAATCCATCCTGGACACGGTTTCCGATTCAGTGGTTTACCTGGATTCCCATTTGCAGATCCTCTGGGCCAACCGGGCGGCCGGTGATCTCATTGGAGGAGAGGATCCCGGGGATCTCGTGGGCAGACAATGCTACCGTGTTTGGAAAGGAAAGAACGATCCCTGCGAAAACTGCCCGGTCCGGGAAACCCTTAGAACCCGTGAGCCGTGTGAAATGGAAAGCGAGTCATTCCGGGGCAGGCGCTATCTTGTCAAGAGCTATCCGTTGTTTTCGGATACCGGGTATGTACAGAGCGTGGTTCAGGTCACTACAGAGATTTCCTCCCCCCAATACAATGAAGAGGGAGAGGGAAAGGCTTGGGGGGAATCGGAGAATTACTATCGCACCATATTCGAGACATCCGGCACCGGGATGTTCATATTGGAGCAGGACACCACCATATCCGTTGCTAATACCAAATGCCAGGAATTGACCGGCTACCTCCGGGAAGAGGTGGAAGGGAAGAAATACTGGACCGAGTTCGTCCATCCCGAAGATATGGAGTGGATGAGATACTATCACTATCTACGGCGCTCTGATCCGCATGCAGCGCTCAAGCAATACGAATTCCGCTTTTTGGACCGCTATTGGAATATCCACAATGCCTTCCTCACCATCGACGTTATCCCCGGAACCAGCAAGAGCGTGGTCTCCATCGTGGACATTTCCGAGCGCAAGCGCGCGGAGGAGGCTCTCCAGGAAAGCGAGCGCAGATACAGGCAGGAAAAGGAGTACCTGGACAATGTTCTTCAAAACTCGGCGGATGCCATCGTTATAGGTGACGAGGAGGGCAAGATCATACGAGGGAACAAGCAGGCTCTCGACTTGTTCGGATATGGCGTGGATGGAAACTACGGCAAGCACTTCTCCGAATTTTATGCCGACCACGGGGAAATGAAGCGGATGTTGAAGCTCCTCAAGGAAAAGGACTTTCTCCGGGATTATGAGATTTCCATTCTCCACAAGGACGGCTTTCCCATACCCTGCTCCCTTTCCGTGAGTCTGCTGCGCGATAAAGAGAACACCATAGTGGGCAGCGTAGGAATTATCCGCGATCTGAGGGAGTGGAAGAAAACCCTGCAAAAACTGGAGGAGATGAGTATTTATGACCACTTGACCGGCCTTTACAATCGGGCCTTTTTTGAGGAGGAGATGATCCGGCTTGAAGACGGGCGCTATTGTCCCCTGGGCATTGTTGTCTGCGATGTGGACGGGCTCAAGCTCATCAACGACACCTACGGCCACGGCAAGGGGGATGAGCTGATCAAACTCACGGCTGATATCCTGAGACGCTGTCTTCGATCAAGCGATATCCTCGCCAGAATCGGCGGCGACGAGTTTGCCGTGCTGCTCACCGAGAGCGATGAGGAGACTGTGCGAAACTGCTGTGAGCGCATAAGGCTGGAGATGAATCGCTATCAGCAGAGCATGCCGCATATGGGTCTTTCGGTTTCCATAGGCTATGCCGTAGCGCTTGAGCCGTTCCTAGATATGAACGGCCTTTTCAAGCAAGCCGACGACGCCATGTACAAAGAGAAGCTGCAGCAGCACAAGAGTTGTCGGGGAGAAGCTGTGCAAGCCCTGATGAGCACCCTCAGGGAGCGTGATCACGTTACTGAAAAACACATAGGATCTCTGCAGGAATATTCCATCCAAATGGGACGGCTCATGAATCTTTCCCAAGAACGCTTGAACGATCTGAAGCTATTATCCCGGTTTCACGACCTGGGTAAGGTGGGAATTCCCGATCGCACCCTGTTCAAGCCCGGCCGCCTCACGAATGAGGAATTTCAGGAAATGAAACGCCACAGCGAGATCGGATACCGCATAGCCCTGTCCACATCGGATCTTGCTCCCATTGCGGATTATATCCTGAAACATCATGAGTGGTGGGACGGGAGCGGATATCCCTTGGGACTGCAGGGTGAGGACATCCCCCTCGAATGCCGGATACTGGCCATAGTGGACGCGTACGACTCCATGACCAGAGACAGGCCCTACCGTGCAGCGATGTCCGCTCAGGATGCGCTCGCGGAGCTGCAAAAATACGCGGGAATCCAGTTCGATCCGGAGTTGGTGGAACGTTTTGTGGAGCTCATCAGCTCCAAGAGCAATGGGAATGACACGCACTAACAGCAGTGGGGACGTTCTGGCCAATCACCTGTTGTCCAAGGATCCCGTATTCCGAACAAAAGCTGACGTTTCATCTATGCTTTTTTGACGGTAACTATTCACCACTTTGCTGAACCGTAAGCCGACACGGGGCATTTTGTTTCATGCAGCTCCGACTCTGGATTTTCTAACGCTC
>CAYNCR010000073.1:0-3254 GCA_964395575.1 uncultured Desulfohalobiaceae bacterium | reverse complement strand
TCGGCTTCCAATGATCAGAGGAGAGCTGAATAGTTACTTTTGACGGACACAACGCGAGCAGTCTGTTGAAATGATCTTAACT
Source organism: uncultured Desulfohalobiaceae bacterium (assembly GCA_964395575.1). Taxonomy (GTDB): domain Bacteria; phylum Desulfobacterota; class Desulfovibrionia; order Desulfovibrionales; family Desulfothermaceae; genus JAIPDU01. Next base: position 3,172 of record CAYNCR010000073.1, on the reverse strand, counting down.
GTTCGTAAAATAGGCGAGAACACATAGCTCTTTGCTCAGACGGACAGAGACCACCTGGCGTGTCCCGGCCTAACAGGCGGTCTCCTACTCAATGGGCCATATTTGCATTGTACCGGAACGCACTTCAATGCGTCCCGGATTGTGATACACGTTAGAACCCAGCCCCAAAAAGCCTCCTAAACCGCTACCGCTTGCAGGAGTCAGGTTCACACCAGAGTCTTGCAAGCCTTTCCCCATGACCTTGTTCGATGGCATGTCGTTTCTTTCTGATTCCGCCTCCAAGACCACAGGCTCTTTAACCACCAATTGCAGGGCGGTTACCGGCTCATCTGTCCAAGGATTCTGGCCGTGGCGGATGCTCACATCAATTGCCCGAGAATCCGACTCCTCCCTGATTCCTTCCACGGTTGCCAGCAGGGTGGAAAGAGTATCTCCAACCTGTGGAGATAACGGACGAATCAATTTGGATTGAGCATCGGAGTCCAGGTCCAGCTCCAAGCCTCGAAAGTGAATACCGGCTTGACCGCGTATTTCCTGCATCTCCTCATTGTTCAGCGGTTGCATTTGAGCTGCTGCAGAAAGAGGCCAAATAAGCGCCAGGCTGAGGCAAACACAAGCAACCAGGGTTGCTGGTAATGCGTTAGAGTCCATATCATCTCCCGTACTGCAGCAAACCTACAGGCAACCCGGCCATCCAGCTCCAATCCTGGATTTCTTCCAGATCCAGAGCTGGACCCGTTGGCTTTCCGCCCCAGGGTTACCCCTGGTTCGGCCCTGCCCATGGGCTCCTGAGCTATCGCCTGATAAGGCGATGAGTCCGAGCCCAAAATTGCCCATGGCTTGCGCTTTTTCTGTAGGTGTCTACTGCAGGCAACCCGGCCATCCCGCTTTCCTCCCGGACTTGTGTCCCGGATTAAGAGCAGGACCCGTTGGCTTTCCGCCCCAGGGTTACCCCTGGTTTGGCCGTGCAGGAGGGCATATCGGCTATTCCGCATTCCCTTTCGATTCCACCTCAAGGGAATGCAGACCCGCGGATTTCCGAGCCATGGTGACCCCTGGCTCGGATTGGAAGGACCCTTGGCAGGAAGCCTGTCGCAAACAGGCACGCAGGTGGCCTTTGCCCGTCTGTCAAAGAGCTCTTGGTGGTGGATACACTGGGTGTACTTCTTTCGTGTCGGCTATTCGTTTTCAGTCTTTAGTTTGAGCGAAACCGGGAAGCGAATTCCTTTATAGAAAAAGCTGTAAAAAGCCGGAAGTTTGCACATTTATTGCATGAAAACGGAGGAAGGGAAGCGGGGCCAGCTGCTTGGGAGCTGTGTGCTGTTTATCCCCCAAGCTTCGCAATAGGCAGCTCCCGGGCGGGAAAGAATCCCGCAGAAAAAATTCGCAAGGCAAAAATTCAGGTCTTGTCTATGCTATTGGCTAACGGAAGCTCCTTGTCCGCTCAGGCCGAGGCAAATCTGACCCTGCAGGATATCCTTGAGAATCCCGAGGTCATGCTCTTCGCCATCCAGTCCTCCATCAACGCCATGGCCTTCAGCGATCTGGAGGGCAATATTGTCTACATCAACCAGGCCTGCCTGGAAATGTGGGGCGGGAGGCATTCCTCGGAGATGATCGGCCTGCCGGCGGATTTCTTCGCCTGGGACAAGCTTGAGGCACGGGAGGCCCTCAACAGCGTCCTGCAGCACGGCTTCTGGGAAGGAGAAATCCAGGGCAGGCTCAAGGACGGCAGCCGGAACTGGGTTTATCTTTCCGCGTACATTGTTCGCGACCAAGAACAAGCCCCCTTGGGTCTGGTTTGCTCCCTGATCGATATCACCGAAAACAAGAGGCTCCAGCAGGAGAGCCGGCTCAAGGAGTTCGCCCTGCAGTCCAGCATCAACGCCGTTGCCATGGGCGATCTCTGCGGAAGGATCACCTACGTCAACACCGCTTTCCTGCGTCTGTGGGGAGGAACCCGGGATGAGGTGCTGGGGTGCAGCATCAGCTCCCTGGCCTGGAATCCCCATGAAGCGGAAAGATTCCTCCAGACGGTCCTGCAGGAAGGCTCATGGTTCGGGGAGATAGCCGGAGTGAACAAGAAGGGGCGCAGAATCCCGGTACAGCTCTCCGCCAGCCTGGTGCGGGACAATCAAGGTGAGCCCCTGTGCCTGTACTGCTCCTTTGTGGATATCAGCTATCGCCAGCAGGTGGAGCAAGAGCTCCGCCGGGCCAAGGAGGAGCTGGAGGAAAAGGTCCAGGAGCGCACCGCCTCTCTGCAAAAGACCAACCAGGAGTTGCAGGAAGAGATCCGGGAACGCAAGAACGCGCAGCAGGCCCTGCAAGACAAGCAGCAGGAATTGGAACAAAAGGCAAGGGATTTGCAGGAGATGAACACCACTCTGCAAGTTCTTTTGGAGAAAAGGGACCAGGATAAAAGGGAGATGGAACGGAAGGTGCTTTCCCAGGTGGAAGAGCTTATCCTGCCCTATTTGCGGGAAATGGGAGAAAACGAGCTCACTCAGCGGCAACAGACCTGTCTGCAGCAGGCCTGCTCCAATCTGCAAAACATCGTCTCTCCCTTCGCCATGAATATGAGATCCCCGGAGACGAATCTCACCCCCACTCAACTGCGGGTGGCCGAGCTCATCAAGCAGGGACAGAGCAGCAAGCAGATCGCGGATGCCATGCATATCTCCGAGCGGGCAGTGGAGTTTCACCGCAACAGCATCCGCCACAGGCTCGGACTGCAGCACAAAAAAATCAATCTGAGATCCTATCTGCTCTCCCAGAGTTAATCCGCATCGTATAGAGCCGTGACTGGTGGGGGGTGGGTTTGTGACCGGCAAATCGCGATTCGTGACGCGAAGAGCACGAACAACCTGTCGAAGAAAAACCTTCCCCTTTCCTGAGGCAGCAAACCGCTCCCGGTTTCTCCATTCCACTCCCTTCCAGCATACCCACGAGTTATTCAGAGTACTAGGTAACTATTCACCTCCCCACTAATCATTTTAAGCCGACGCGGGGTATTTTGAATCATTTCAGCGGAGACGATGCCAGATTTTCTTCGTCCGGCACTCACTTTTCTGGATGCTTGCCCAAATACTCTATGCCTCTGGGAAAGTGAGTGCCGGACGTTAGAAAATCCAGAGTCGGAGCTGCATGAGGCAAAATACCCCGTGTCGGCTTA
>CAYNCR010000072.1:0-11271 GCA_964395575.1 uncultured Desulfohalobiaceae bacterium | reverse complement strand
CAGCGTCCACCCGCCTTCGCCTCGCGACATTTTCATGCTTGGTTGTGCCCGGGTTGGCCCGGGAATGAAGGTTATATAAAAACGTGACGCACTCGCTGAATGGTCATGTTGCGCCGGAATCGGCTCAGGATGGAATCTGTATTGACGGGCAATGTCCGCGATGGTACTCGGGAATAAGCTGTATTCTGCTGCACGCGGGAATAGCACGCGCAGTCATGTAAGGGCCGACCTTCCGAACGGACGGTCGGCCCTTATCCCGGTACGCGTGCCAGGGAAAGAGACAACAAGGAGGACCCGGCTTATGTCAGTGAAGCGGATTGAGAGGACTTCTTCGGCGGACTATCGGCCCCTGCTGATCAAGCACCTGCTCGGCAATGTGCTCAGCTACACACCGGAAAACGAGATCGTGTACCGGGATCAGGTGCGGATGAACTACTACACCCTGGTGGATCGGATCCAAAGGCTGGGCCGCGTCCTGGAATCCCTGGGCGTGGAGCAGGGGGACACCGTCGCGGTGATGGACTGGGACAGCCATCGCTATTTGGAGAGCTATTTCGCGGTGCCCATGTACGGGGCGGTATTGCACACGATCAACGTGCGGCTGTCCGCGGAGCAGCTCATCTACACCATCAATCACGCCGAGGACAAGGTCATTCTGGTCCATTCCGACTTCCTGCCCCTTCTGGAGTCGGTGCGGGACCAGTTCGAGACGGTGGATAAGATCGTCCTCCTTGCGGACGGTGGCGAAAACCGGCCCGATACCTCGCTGGCCCTGGAGGGGGAATACGAGGAGCTGCTCGCCTCCCGGGGCGGGGAATACGAGTTCCCCGAATTCGATGAGGACGCCATGGCCACCCTGTTCTACACCACGGGAACCACCGGGCTGCCCAAAGGGGTCTATTTCAGCCACCGTCAGCTGGTGCTGCACACCTATTCCCTGGTCAATACCCTTTCCGGGTTCCGCTCTGCCTTCAAGGTGGATACCGGGGATGTGTACATGCCCCTGACCCCCATGTTCCACGTCCACGCCTGGGGCATGCCCTATATGTTCACCATGATGGGATACAAGCAGGTCTACCCCGGCCGCTACGACCCGGAAATGATCCTCAAGCTCCTGACCGGCGAGGGTGTCAGCTTTTCCCACTGCGTGCCCACCATCCTGCATATGCTGCTCAATAGCCCGGTTATCAACGATATCGATCTTTCGGGCTGGAAGGTGGTTATCGGCGGCTCGGCCCTGCCCCAGGGATTGTGTCTCAGCGCTCTCAAACACGGTATCAACGTGATCAGCGCCTATGGGCTGTCCGAGACATGCCCCCTGCTGACTGGCGCCCTGCTCAAGCCCCACATGCTCGACTGGAAGCCCGAGGATCAGGTCCCCTATCGCTGCCGCACCGGCGTGCCCGTTCCCAATGTGAGCATGCGGGTGATCGATCCCATGGGCGATCCCCTGCCGCACGACGGCCAGAGCACCGGCGAGGTCGTCTTCCGGGCCCCCTGGCTGACCCAGGGCTATTTCAAGGATCCGGAAAAGAGCGAGGAGCTGTGGCGTGATGGCTGGCTCCACACAGGGGACGTGGGCTTTATTGACAAACTGGGGTATCTGCAGATCACGGACCGGATGAAGGACGTGATCAAGACCGGAGGGGAGTGGATTTCCTCCCTGCTCCTGGAGGACATCATCAGCCAGCACGAGGCGGTGAGTGAGGCCGCTGTCATCGGCGTTCCGGACGAGAAATGGGGCGAGCGGCCCATGGCCTGCGTGGTGCTCCGGGAAGGGTACGAGGATAAGGTCACCGAGGAGGAGCTGCGGAACTTCTATCACAAGTTCGTGGAGGACGGGACCATCGCCAAGTACGGTGTGCCGGACTACGTGAAGACCATGGACGCCATCCCCAAGACGAGCGTGGGCAAGATGAACAAGAAGGAGCTGCGCAAGACGTTTTCCGGATAACGCTCCCCTTCTTTCAGCGGAGGGAGGGTGCATATAGGGCCAGGCTCATTGTTGACAATACTTGATTTTCGAGGAGGAGTGGCAAAATGGTTTCCCGGAAGGTATACTAGGTGAAAGGGTGAGCCGAAAGACGAACGGGATGTGAGCCTCGCCCAATAAAATGCCACATCTCACCAGCTTTTTTTGCCAAGTCCCGGGGGCTTTCCGAGACTCGGGAAAAAGGGAGTAGGCTTCCGCCCATAAAGAGGAATTCCCGGACCGATCTGGAGTCCGGAGAGGAGCCTCGGAGTTGTGTCCATGAAAGACAGTGAGTCCGTGAACGACTTTTGCCACAATATCGTTGAGCTCATGCAGGAAGGCCTCTTGGTTGTCGGCGATGACGGAACGATTATGATGGTGAACAACGCCCTGGAGGAAATTACCGGCTACACCAAGGAGGAGCTCCAGGGAGAGATCTGCACGATCTTCAAGTGTGACGCCTGCAAGTTGCTGCGATCCTCGAATGAGGCTTGGTGCCAGCTTTTCGACAGGCGGGAGCTTATCAAGCGCAAATGCAATATGGTGCGCAAGGACGGCTCCTACGTGACAGTATTGAAAACCGCCACGGTTCTGTACAATGAGCAGAACGAGACCATCGGAGCGGTGGAGGTGGTGACGGATATTTCCGAAATGGACAGGCTGGATCGGGAATTGCGTCAGCTTTCCAGGAGCCTGGACCAGGAGCCCTATTTTCAGGGAATGATCGGCCATTCCCGCCATATGAAACAAATATTCGAAATGGTTGAAAAGGCGGCTCAAACCGATTTACCCGTGCTTATTCAGGGAGAATCCGGCACCGGCAAGGAGCTTGTGGCCCAGGCCATCCACAAGTTGAGCCCAAGGTCCGAACAGCCCTTTATTCAGGTCAACTGCGCCGCCCTGAACGAATCCCTGCTGGAAAGCGAGCTTTTCGGCCATGTAAAAGGCGCCTTCACCGGAGCCCTCCAGCATCGCAAGGGACGCTTCGAGGCCGCCAACAGCGGGGATATCTTCCTGGACGAGATCGGGGATTTGCCCCTGTCCATGCAGATCAAGCTCCTGAGAGTCCTGGAGACCAAGACTTTCGAAAGGGTGGGGGAAAACCAGAGCGTGTCCGTGGATGTGCGGATCATCGTGGCGACCAACAAGGATCTGTCCCATCTGATCGCCGAGGAGCAGTTCCGGGAGGACCTCTACTATCGCATTAACGTTATTCGCATCCATATTCCGCCCTTGCGGGAACGCAAGGAGGATATACCGCATCTGGTGGACTTCTTCCTCCAAAGTCTCTCCCGGGAAGATTCTCACGATATCAAGGGGGTAAGCCGAGAGGCCATGCACATACTCATGCATTACTCCTGGCCGGGCAATGTTCGTGAGCTGAAAAACGCCATGGATTACAGCCATGTCCTTGCAGAAGGAGACGTTATTCGGCCGGAGCATTTACCGGAATATTTGAAGGGACATGGAGCTGCTCAGGCGAACTCCGTCATGGCAAAAGGCAGCGAGGGATCGGGCAATCGGGAGAAGGAAGAGCTGATCCAGGCGCTCAAGGAAAGCGGCGGAAACAAGGCGCAGGCGGCAAGGCTGTTGGGTATCAACAGGGTGACCGTCCTGAACCGGATGCGCAAGCACGGTATCGGTCTGCAGAAAGACATTGCGTACTAGCGGACTCAACGGCTTCTGTCGACTGCAGGTCTCGAAGGAGAGGTCGAGAGGTTCGCCAAGCTCGACCGTCCAAGCGCGGAAACAGGCCCCTCTCTGTTGCAAGAGAGGGGCCTGTTGTTTTACTCGATGCTGTATTCATCACCATTGAATTTCACATTCGCATCCAGGTAGTAGACATCCAGATTCGGGCGAAGGTCCTGGAACATATAAAAGGCCTCGCCGCTACGGGATCCGGTGGAACAATACAACACGATGGGTTTCTTTGATGTGTCGAACTCCTCCATATTCTTTTCGATTTCATCGACGGTCATCCGCTGGGCAGTGGGGAAATGCCCTCCTTGAAACTCCTCCTTGTCCCGCACATCAATGAGCTGAACGCTCTCAGGCCTGTTCTCCACGATTTCCCGAAAGAAATCCTGATCAATGGCACCGGGATACTCGCCTTCCGGAATTTCCGCTGCTTCGACGGGTTCCGCGGATTCTTCTTTTTGGGCCGATTCGGGCTCATCAGCCCCGCTGATGTCCTCCTTGGTCCACGTCCTGAATCCCTGCTCCTCCCATCCCTGGTAGCCCAGGGGATAGACGACCACGTTCGCATAGCCCATTTCTTCCGCCTTCCAGGCGGATTTGTGGCTCATGCTTCACCCGGGGTTCATACAGTAGAAAACCAGGAGAGTGGATTTGTCCTCGGGAAGCACCTCGTCCGCCCTTTCTTCAAAATCCGAGTTGGGCAGGTTGACCGCGGTGGGGATGTGCCCCCTGTCGTAACGGGCGCGCTTGGGTCTGGCGTCAATGAGCAGGACATCGTCTGGTGGCTCCTCCAGGAGCAGGTTGTCGCTGACGATGGATTTGACGAATTCCGTGGGAACGAATGTGTGGTAGGGATTGGGTACGTCTGTTTCCTTTTCCACGGTCGGAACGGGTTCTCCCGGCTCGTAGCCCATATCCGTTCCGGCATCCTTTTGGGCGCACCCTGCTGCGAAAACAAGCATGAGCAGCATGATGAGCCCAGTCGAGCCGATGATGCGCAGTCTTTTCCACATAGGCTCTCTCTCCTTTTCGGGTTTCTGCCGGCCGACCGGCCTCTCCTGCGGAAACCGGACCCCTCCCCCCTTGAGGAGTATATACGGATTCCCGGCTTTTCCTTTCGCCTCATGCTCCTGATTCCGGCCACGATTTTGTTGTCCGCAAGTAAATGCCCGGTAATCGGGACCCCGCCGCTCCGTGACATTTTTGTCCGGAATCCAATGAGGCGAAGCCCTTTATAAGCCTGAGCTCTTTGAGTGCATGCTACATGCCAGAACCCCTCGGCTCTGGTTTGGAGGATAACCCCCTTGAATCCGCATGCATTCATGAAGATGGTCAGCGCGGCGATCAAACCGGGGCGGCATGCTGTATAAACAGATGATTAAATAGGTGATTAAACAAATGTCGAGACCGTGTTGGGGATACGGGATCTCAAGAACAAGGATTGCCCGAAGCCTTTGCATGATTTTTTGAGGCTTTTTGTTTCTTTTTTTCGGAACAATCCAACACCTTGCTGTCTCGTCGCACATGGGCACAGATATATTGTATCTCCTCACCGAAGCCTCCGTCTGAATTGCTTCGCCCGACCCTGAGGATTTCAGGAATCCAGAATGACATGGGGAAAAGGTCAAGAGAATACCCGGTCCGCTTCCTGTCCCATTGGCTCGAGGAGTTGGCTCAGTAGCGATTCATCATCAAAAGGGCATCCGATAAGGGCGCTGCCTGCAGCCCGTGCAGAACCATCCTCTCTCCCTTCCGCCTCACCGGCCTCAGCCGAAATAGCTTCCCTCCGGCAAAGGCTTGTCTCAGAAATCGGACATGGGGACAGCACACTTGATCGCGCTTCTTGTGCTCATGAGGCCTTCGCTCCGGCATACGCGATCCTGATAAGTCCCATAGCTCAAAGCCCCTTGGAGAATCCTGCCTCTTCTTGTCAAAAAAATCCTGCCATTTCGGAATGTTGTGCACAAACATCCCCTTTATGGAAAAGTTTTTGCAAGAAAATCCGAAGATGGGGTTGTCAAATGGTTTCATCTATGAAATATTACCCCTATGAATAGTTCACAGGGATAAATAGTTGATCCGCGTATTTTTGCCCCGGGGGCTCGGGGCGCTGGATGAACCTTTCAAACAAGGAGGATCGAGGATGAAAGGCACAACAAGGACTTGGCTGGCCGCCTTGTGCATCATGTTCATCACCGTGGGCAGCCTGGGGATTGCTTTTGCAGGACCGGGCTTCTCCCCGGACGGCAACGAGCGAAGGGGAAAGTATATGTACCGTAAGAACTGCCGATCCTGCCACGACGGGAGCTCGGCCACGGAGCTGCAGCCGAACACCAAGACGCAGGCCCAGTGGCAGAGCGATTTCGATGCCTACAAGGAATTGGAGTGCGCCGAGGAATGGGAGAATCTCTCCCGAGACAAGCTGGGTGACATCTTCACCTATCTGTTCAAGCACGCCTATGACTCGGATCAGCCCGCCACATGCGGGTAGTTGAAAGATCGGGCCCCGCTCAATACAGGGAGGTTCCCTATGATCGGGAAGAAATTGCTTATCGCCACGGTCGTATGCTGTATGCTGTTCACCGGCGCGGCCCTCGCCCAGGAGGAGGCGAGCCGGGACAGCGACCTCGAGCAGCGGGTGGAGGAGCTCGAGCAGCAGCTCGAGGAGCTGCGCGAGGAGCAAAAGCAGGACACGGAATCTCTGAAGGACAGGGTTTCTGAAACGGAACGGCACACAGCCGCGGACAAGGTGGAGCTCTCCATAATGATGGAGCCGCGGCTGTGGTCCATCCAGATGCAGGATGTGCGGTCCAGTTACGGGGTGTTGAAGCAGGCCATGCCCAACATTGTGCAGAGGCAATTGTATTTCACAGATCAACAAGTTCAAAGACTCTTGAAAGGAGGATTTTCTGCAACCACCTTGAACAATAATTTTGGATTTGATTCATCTACCGCACAAGCCCTCGCCAACTTGGACGATCCACCAAAAGTTGACGCCGAGAACGACGCGGTGCGCACCCTGCGCTTCCGCCTGCGCATGGATTCGCAGGTGAACGACAACCTGCGCTTCGCGGGCAGGCTCGCCGCGTACAAGGTCTGGGGCGACAGCGTGGGCATCAACTTCAATAGGGGGGGGATGCAGGACGTGACCATGGACGGCACCACCGCAAGCAATCCCCACGGCAACACCATCCGCCTGGAGCGGGCCTACTTTGTGTACGACAACGAGCTCGGGCCGGTGCCCTGGTACATCTCCGTGGGGCGCAGACCGTCCACCGAGGGACCGCCTCTTCAGTACAAGAAGAACCTGCCCGCGGAAGGCGGCTCGCCCATGGCCCACATCATCAACTGGGAGTTCGACGGGGCCTCGCTCCACTTCGACCTCTCCGATGTGACCGGCGTTCCGGGATCGGACATCAAGTTCTGCTACGGGTCCGCCTTCGAGAGCCAGTACGGCACCAGCAGCGCCTTCCTCTCCGAGCCGAAAACGGACGACGTGGACCTCTACGGCGTGATCAGCGATCTCTACGAGAGCTATCTCCTCAGCCTGGACACGGAGCTCAAGCTCACCGTAAACTACGCCTACGCCCCGGACATCACCGACGGGTTCACCGGCCTCACGGTTATGCCCTTCACCGTGAGCAGGAATGAGACAGCCAGCCCCACAACCTATACCTTCGAGCCCAACGAGTCCCTCTTCGTCTCCAGGGTGGAGCCCACCCAAGAAATCGGCGACTGGCAGGCGGCGACCATGCTCCTGCAGGCCAACACCATGGGCGGGGCCCTGGATCTCTTCCTCTCCGGGGCCTGGTCCCACACCGAGGCGGAAAACGTCTCCGAGAACCCGGCGTACGAGATGTTGGGCCTGAGCCTGCTTTCCTCGGAAGGGGAGCTCGAGAACCACGACGGATACAGCGTCTACGCCGGAGGCCGCTACAACCTGGCGGACTACGGCACCAAGCTGGGCCTGGAATACAACTACGGCACCAAGTACTGGTTCAACTTCACCGGAGCCGAGGACAACCTTATCGGGAGCAAGCTGGCCACAAGGGGACACGTGGTCGAGCCCTACGTGATCCAGAACATCAGCGGGGAGAACTTCTTCCTCAGGCTGGGCGCGCAGTTCTACGACTTCGAGTATTCCGGAAGCGGCAACCCCCTGGGCGAGCCCAAGGACGTGGATGACGTGACCGGGCTGGAGACCACGTTTTCGCCGGTGATCGACCGCATGCAGCAGTACTACCTCTCGGCTGTGTATCGCTTTTAGGATGCTGCCCGGGAAAAAAAGTCCACGGAAACAGGGGATGTGTTCTCAAGGAGTTCAATGCTGCGGGCCCGCATTTTCAAAGAGGTCGGGAAAACCTCGAGCCAATCGTCAAAAAGACGATCCAGGAACTGTCGCAGAGAATTGATGCCCCAAAGCAGTGAGGTTGGCGCATGCCATACAGAAGATCCGAGCTTGTCCGGCCGGGTTCGTGCCCGAGGGAGGACTTATCGGAAGAAGCAAGGAGCCTGAGCGGGATCCCTGATGCCGAGACAGCCGCATCCATGGAGACCTTGTTCTGGCTCTTCTCCCTGTGTTTCCGCTATCCAGGCGAGGATGTCTATCTCCGCCTCCGGGAGCACATCGGGCTTCTGGAGAGTGTCATAGGGGAGGCGGATCCGGGCGAGGCCGAGCTTCCGGATCAAGAGGAGATACAGGCCGAATACGTGCGGCTCATGGTCAACAATTACGGTCATGTTCCGGCGGTCCCCTACGCCTCCTGCTATATGCACGAGGAAGGGCTGCTTCTGGGCACGGTCCATCGCGACATCGCGCGGATCATGCGGGACACCGGGCGGGAGCTCCGGGAGGACATCCGGGAGCCGCCGGATCACGTCCATCTCCTGCTGGAGTTCTGCGCCGAGACGGCCGGAGCGATCCGTCGCGGTGAATCCGGACGGCAGGGATACGAGGCCCTGTGCACCATTGTCTGCCGCTACATCGCCTGTATGACGGAGCCGTTCAGCCGAAATATCCGCGAGCATGCGCGGCTCGGCCTCTATCAGAAACTGGCAGTCGCCTTCCGGGACTTCGTCACGGAGATGGTTGAGCTCATGGAAGGCGAGTGCGAATCCAACAATGCCTGTGAGCAGGAGGAAAGCCTATGCCATCCCTGTCCTTAACCAGGAGGCGTTTTCTGGGACTGGGAGCTTGTGCCGCCGCCGGGACGGCCCTGGGGGGCGGTCTCGGCTCCTTCAAGCCAGCCGAGTCCCGAGCTTCCAGCGAGGCGGAGCAGGGACCCTCGGGAAAGCGGGAGCAGATCCCCACCACTTGCGCCATGTGCGTGAACAAGTGCGGAGTGGTTGCGGATGTGGTGAATGGCGAGCTGAAAAAGCTCAATCCCAACCCCGAGTATATCAAGAGCCGGGGCATGCTCTGCGCCAAGGGCAATGCCGGAGCGGCCATCCCCTACAGCCCGGATCGCCTGAAGAAGCCCCTGCTTCGAACCGGCGAGCGCGGGGAGGGCAAGTGGAAGGAGATTTCCTGGGAGGAGGCCTACAGGAAACTGGCCCGGAATCTTGCCGACATAAAACAGAAATACCAGAACCGCTCCTCGGTCATGTTTGCTTCCACGGAAGGGCTGCAGGAAGAGTTTTTCTACTACATCGTCAACGCCTTCGGATCCCTGAACACGGTGCGGCATCCCTCCCTGTGCCTGTCCACGAACATCCAGGGCTGGAGCTCCGTTTTCGGGGTCTTTCCGGCCGCGGACCTGCACAATGCCCAGTTCGTGATCATGATGGGGGCGGACAGGGCCCAGTCCTTTATAACCCCGGACTCCGTGGACTTCCAGCGCTACAAGCCCAAGGGCCAGAAGCTGATCTATCTGGACCCCCGCTTCACCGAGACCGCGGCCAAGGCGGACAAGTGGTATCCGGTCAAGCCGAGGACGGACATGGCCTTCGTCCTGGCCCTGACCTATGTGGTGCTCGAGGAGGAGCTCTACGACAAGGAGTTCATCGACACCTATACCCACGGCTTCGAGGAGCTGAGGAAGCACATCCTGGAGAAGGGGTATACCCCGGAATGGGCCGAGGGCAAGAGCGAGATCCCGGCTTCCGAGATCCGCTGGGTGGCCAGGGAGTTCGCGCGCAATGCCCCCAAGAGCGTGATCTATCCCGGGAGACGCAGCTCCTTCTACGCCCACGAGGTCTACTTCCGGCGCAGCTGCGCCATCCTTTCCGCCATCTGCGGCTGCTGGGACACCGAGGGCAGCGTGACACCCAAGTCGCCCATTCCCCTGAACACGCACAACACCCTGTTTCCCTTCTTCATGCAGGCCAAGGAAAGATCGGACAAGGACGCGGTGGGAGTGGTCAAGGACGTAGTGCCCTCCGCGGTGCAGTGCCCCCTGGTGGGAACGGGTCTGCCCGAGGACTCCTGTACTTTCCTGAGTGACAGGGACGGGAGCTGGGTCGCCTTGCGGGAGGCGGTGCTCAAGGAAGAGCCCTATCCGGTGCGCGGATGCGTGGTCTTCAAGCAGAATCCGGTCCAGTCCGTGCCCAATACCAAAAAGACCCTGCAGATGCTGGAAAAGATGGAGTTCATCTGTGTCATTGATCAGCAGATGTCCGACACCGCCTGGTACGCGGACCTGGTTCTGCCCCACACCACCTATCTGGAAAGCTGGGACCCATGTCACGACCTGAACGGGATCTGGCCCGTGGTGGCCTTCAGGCAGCCTGTGATCCAGCCCCGCTTCGACACCAGGAACATGTTCGAGATCGCCGGAGGCGTGATCCATGAGATGCTCAAGATCGACTCCCTGTGGGACGACGCGGACGAGGTTTCTGTAGAGGACTTCAAGCGGACGGTGGTGGAGGAGGTCCTCAATCGGCCCATCACGGAATACATGAAGCACCAGATGGCCAAATACCCCGGGGCGTGGGAGAAGCTCCTCCGGGACGGGGTGTTCTACACCTCCAAAGAGCCGAATTGGGGAAGCACCAGAAAGGCGGATTATCGGTTCAAGACCGAGACGGGCAAGATCGAGCTCTACAATGAGCGCTACGCGGAAAAGGGGCTGGATCCATTGCCTACCTATTGCGAGGCGGAGAAAGAGCCCGAGGATGGGCATTACCGCTTTCTGGTGGGCCGGACCGCCTGGAACACGCATACCAGCACGCAGAACATTCCCCACCTGTGGGAGATCCAAAAGGAGAACTCCGTGTGGATCAATCCCCGCGAGGCGGAGAAAAAGGGGATTGGTGACGGGGACTACGTGCGGGTGCGCAGCAAGGTGGGCGAGCAGACCATCCGGGCCTATGTCACGGAAAAGATCCGGTCCGACTGCGTGTACTACGTTAACGGATGGGGCAGGCTCTCCCCCGCCCTGTCACTGGTCTACAAGCGGGGCGCCTCCGAGGCGGAGATCCTGGAGGACACCATGGAATCCATTTCCGGGGGCGCCGCGATGCACGAGACATTTGTCACCATTCACAAAGCCTAACTGTCGAGGCCAGCCATGACACGCAAACGATACGCCATTGTGCTGGATACCAGGAAGTGCCTGAACTGCAAGGCCTGCACCGTGGCCTGCAAATTCGAGAACAATGTC
>CAYNCR010000071.1:0-11341 GCA_964395575.1 uncultured Desulfohalobiaceae bacterium | reverse complement strand
AGCCCTTCAAGGGAAGAAGAAGAAGAAAGATTTTCGCGCTGAGACGCTGAGGCGCGGAGAAGAGAAGAAAAGAGATATTTCGCGCTGCGGCGCCACGCCGCGACGTAAGAAAGAAGAAAGAGAAAGTTAACATGATTTACAGTTCTCTTACGTCGCGGCTTTGCGGCGTCGCGCGAGAATATCTTTTCCATAATAGCTATCAAGGCTCTCAACAGCAAACATCGGATCATTTGGCCGATGGAGATGCGGTTGAATGAAGCGGTAACGCTTCCCCTACCCGATCAATATGTTCGAGAAGGCTTTGGCTCGTGATGGTCTCGTAATGAACAATGTCTATATGGTGCGGTATGGGCGCTTCCTGATTCAATAGCCGGCTCAGCTTGTTCACTGTCATGGAGGAGACATGCGGGCCTTTTATGGCTATATCGATATCGGAGCCATGGGCATTGCTCCCTTTGGCTCGAGAGCCAAAGACAACAGCTTCCTCGACCTCCGGAAATTGTTGTATCTCACGCACAATGGCTCTCAGAGTAGCGTCTTTGAGACCAAACATAATTTAAGCATTCTTTTGGAGATAGTGGTAGAGATTGGTTATAGCTGGATAAAAATTGTTGGCAATATCAGAGACTGCCTGCCTGAATGTGTTTTCATTATACGTATGGGCCATTATGTTCCTCTTATCCAGCATAATCATCCAGATCTCGCCATCCTCTATGAGGCCGTAATGATAGGACGCTTTGATCACCTCTCGGGGAAAGCGGGCATCAACACCTTGTTCCTGGAGATAGTCCTTGAGGGTTTTCCAGGCCAGCTCAAAGGTATATTCGAATCTTTGGACCATTCCCTCTTTCTCCAGGTCGGACAGGCTCTCGACCTCAAGGACTGAGCTCTTGAGCTGGAGATAGGCCTTTTCGAAGTTTTGAAAACGTTGTTTCCAGCGGATGTCTGGTTCGTTCATCGTGCTCTCTCCCATAGTTGTTCCGCAACGGCTTAGTGATGCAGTTTAAGAAAAGACTAGAAGAGAAGATGTGTTCGCGCAACGACGCCACGGCGCAACGTAAAAAAGAAGAAAGAGGAAGTTGACAGGATTTACGGGATAATAGGGATCAAAACAAGAAGTCATTTACTTCTGTTCCGCCCAGGTTAGTATATGTTTCAGGAATTCCTCAATGTTCGGCAGGGATTGGGAGAAGATGGAGTAGACAACTGTCTCCTCAACCCCTTCATAGTGATGGACCAAAATGTTGCGGAAAGCAGCGATCTTTTCATAAGTCGGAATTTTGTCATAGGGCAGGACATTATTTTCACACAGGATCCTGAAGACGTCCCTGTATGTGCTGGGCTCTCTGAACCCCTCGTCAGCGATAATGTGCTGACCCGCGTCCACCATGGCTTCCACGATTATCTGAAGAACTCGCTCGACGAATCGCCTGGACCTGTTGTCCTGCACAAACTTATGCCAATCAATATCCTGAGCCTCATAGAGCTCGTGCAGGTATCCTCGAATAGAAATGCATTGCTTTTCAATGACTTCTTTATCAACCATGGGGGCTGGATCTCAATGCCTTTTTCATTCCTTGCATATAGATGGCGTGCAAGTGGAGATAGTCCTGATAGAACTTGGTGCTCATGATTTCCCAGTGTTTTCTTCGCTTGGGATCGCGGTCGAAGACGATCCGTCCGTCCCGACGCACCTGGTGCTTGATGGGCTCGCCTGCGTTATTCAATAGGACAAGGTCCGCGTTTCGATTCAAGGCCTTTTCCAGATCGACCATGAATTGTAGGGTATCGAAGTCCTGCTGCCTGTCTTCATCCAACAGGACGGCGAGATCCACGTCGCTGTGGGGCCCGGCTTTTCCTGTTGCCTGCGAGCCGAAGATATACGCGGCGATGATCTCATCATAGGTGTGGCATACTGCATGGATGAGGCGGTCCATTTGCGCGGATTGGTCCTTGGCTGGCAAAGACCCTTGGGAGCCTGGCATGGCGGTTTCCTCGGTGTTTTGACTTTTGTATCGGTCAAGGAATATCGCTCCTCTTGGGGAAAGCTTTTGCTCAGCTCAAAAATCTGCTGCTGCAACTCAAATGCCTTTTGGTAGACATCCAGATCCCTGAAGTCATGCACTTGCATCATCCCTTCTCCATCAGCACACTGACCCACCGACATACTGACACACTGACACACTGACTTACTGACGGGAATCACGCATCCGCTTCAAAGGATATTTTGATCCTGTTCCCCGTGGCCTGGGCGTATCTTTTCAGGCTTCTCAGGCTCGGCATGGGTTTTCCGGATTCCATTCGAGCGATGACTGACTGTGTTGTCCCCATGCGTTGGGCCACTTCCTGTTGCGTGAGACCTGCTTGCATTCTGGCACGGATCAGCTCTCTTGCAACGTTGAACTCTTCTTGTAGTTCCTCGTATTTGCGAGAATATTCAGCATTTTGCAATAATTCCGAATGCTTTTTGTTTAACGTTTTACCCATTGTATATCTCCTTGGCTCTTTGCTGTGCAATCTCGATTTCCTTTCTCTCATGATTCCATAGCAATTATGCTATAAAAGTCAAGCCGATTCAATTTGGGATGTCATCTGCTCACGATCTGCCAAAAGCGTTCCTCATCATCCCAATTATCCCGGTGATCCTGCCCGGGCTAAATTTTTTCCGCCCAGCCTCCGAGACGAGATAGGGAGAATATATGCTTTCCCCTGGGCTGTGCGAGCGGCAGGGTAACTTTACAGCCGCGAGCTGATGGACTAGAACGGGACGAACTGGAATAGGAGATGTCTCGAGTTTCCTGGAGAGAAGGAGTCATAGAGCAATTTTTGTCTTGAGGATGACCGCATGAGCCGGATAGCCCTTCTCGATCACCTCCATACGGACAAAACGGTCCGGTTGTACATTCCCCTGAAGGACGGCGGCAAGGAGCGCTACAACGCCTCGGCCAGGCTGCACGATGTTCAGGAACGCACCGTTGTGGCCAAGTTAAAGGGCGGGGCGGTTCCCAAATCGGACCAGATCAACTTTCGGGAAAGGTGCTCCGTGAGCCTGGAAGGGGAAGGCCCGTCCCTGTCCATGAACGCGACCATCGAGGAGGTTATCGGCAGGAACAAGCTCCTGCTCAAGGGGAGCGACTACGTTTCCTATCAGCCCAAGCGGAACGCCTTCCGGGTCGAGGCGGAGATCCCTGTGCTGTTCAAGCGCTACTACCGGGAACAGGAAAAGTTCCGTCAGGCCCTGAGCCAGGATCTCAGCTCCGGCGGGATCCGACTCCTGTGCAACGAGGATCTGCAGACCGGAAACCTGCTCACCCTGAGGCTGAACATTCCCCGGCCCAAGCAGGGAAGCGTCCTGTGTACCGGCCAGGTGATGTGGGACAAGGATACGCCGGACGGCGACCGGATTGTAGGCTGCAAGTTCCTGGATCTGGACGAGGTGAGCGAGGACCTGATCATCGCCTTCTGCTTCGAGCGGCAGCGGGAGCTGATGAAGGAGAAGGTGCAGACTGCGGACAGGTAGCAGTGAAAAGTGAATAGTTAAAAGTAAAAAGTGAAAAGTGAAGAGGGAGTGTAGAGTGCAGAGTGCAAAGTTGTGTGTTTTCAGCTGAAAGTTGGAAGGGAAAAGGTATGCGGAGGGAGTTGGAGAGTGGGAGCTTGTAAGTTCCAAAGCTCACATTTTATGTAAGATTTGAACATGGAAAGGGGAGTGCATTCATCAACGAAAGACCATTGCGCACCTTCTTCTCTCCTTTCTTTCACTTTTGACTTTTCACTTTTCACTCAAACGTTGAACGAGGCGAGTATGCCCGCGATTCCTTCAGCCCCTCCGGCGATCACCATCAGCTTCGCCCCGCAGGCGGTGGCGAGCCAGCATGGCACGAACGAGGGGCAGAGCCTCCACCTGAAGGCCCACGAGATCGTGCAGGCCACCGTGGTTCAGGGGGGCATGGACACTGTGGAGCTGGAGCTGAACCGCTATCGGTTCACGGCCCACACCCGGATCCCCTTGCGCACCGGGCAGCGGCTGCAGATGCAGGTCCAGGACTCCTCGCCCCATATAGAGCTGAAGATCCTGAACCAGAGCCTGCTGGAAAACCTCTTCCAGCGCCTGCACCTCTTCGGGGAGGAGCTGGACCTCGCCTCCAGGCTGAGGCATATCCTGGGGGATGCGTCCCATTCCTCCACCGTCCAGGGACAGGCCTCCCACAACGCCTCGGACTCCCTTCTGCAGGGTCTGCACCAGTTCGCCCAGCGTCCGGACGGAAGCTTTTTGGCCGCCATGAGCGGCCTTCTGGGCCTGGACACCGAAGCCCTGCTCAGCTCGGATCCGGAGAGCCGCGTGGCCAACCTCAAGACGCTCCTCATGCACGTCTTGGGCCAGCAGGACGGAGCTTCGCAGCAGCAGGAGAACAGCAAGAATCTCCTGCAGCACACCGAGCTGATGCAGCTCTGCCGGGCCAGAATGTATCAGGACAATACGTTTTTCCTGCCCCTGCCCTTTCCCTTCCTGGAGCGCGGGTTCGCCCTGATGGAGCGGCGCAGGGGCTCGGAGCCCGAGGGAGAGGAAACGGAACGGGAAGAATACAGCATTTCTCTCTGTCTGCGGCTGCAAAATCTGGGCGCCCTGGAGGTCCGCATGCTCTACGAGGAGCCCCAGCTTCTGGTCCGGGTCCTGTGCGAGGAGCAGAGCGCCGCGGACTTCTTCTCCGGTCTCAAGGAGGAGCTCAAGGAGTCGGTGGAGGCCCTGCCCGTGCACAGCCTGACCGTGACCACCGGAGGGCGGGACCCGGACAGGATCCTCATGGAGAAGGTCCTGCCCGAGAGCCAGCACTTCGTGGAGCGGACGGTGTGAGAGGGTTTTCCGTTCCCCGTTCCCCGTTCAGGGTTTACGGTTCAGGATGGCGGGGTAGGATTGCGGTTCAACATTTTTCTTGGGGATCCGGATGACGGATAGCAAAAAGGCCAAAAAGGGCGCAGTGGCCCTGCAGTACGACGGGGATCGGGACGGAGCCCCCAAGGTGTCGGCCACCGGCAAGGGGGAGACAGCGGAACGGATCCTGGCTGAAGCGAAGAAGCACGACATTCCCGTCCGGGAGGATCCTGATCTGTTGGAGGTCCTTTCCCAGATCCCTCTGGGCGAAGAGATCCCGCCGGAGCTGTATCAGGCAGTGGCCGAGATCCTGGCTTTCGTCTACCGCGTGAACGAGCGATACGGGAGCGGGTGAGAAAGCGCGGATTTCCTTTTTCCCGTCCTGGTGCGTCCTGAATGCTGCATAGGGCGTACGTCTCTTCCCCGACTGTTTTACGCTTTACAGAGCGCCTTCATCGGGATACAACACTGCAAGCGAACAAAGGCGAGCGGAGGGGCGTCGGTCAACGCATTGAAAAGACGCTCACACCGGATCGTCGCCCTCAATAAATTCCCTGCCGTTTGGCGGAACGGATGCTTCCCTCCGAAAACGCACACTACGAGACTGGGGCATTGGGTACGGAGAAAGGTTTATGCAAGAGATCCTGCTAGGAATCGGTGAATTGGGGGTTTCCACAGACGGAAGGCCCATTCGGACCCAGGGGCTGGGCTCGTGCGTGGCGATCAGCCTGTGGTGCCCCGATATGAAGGCCGCAGGTTTGTTACAGATCGCCCTCCCTGAATCCAAAATCAATCCCGGGAAAGGGAAGGAGAAGCCGGGCTATTTCGCGGATACCGGAATGCCCGCCCTGATCGCTGAGTTGAAGGATCGCGGCTGCGCAGTCTCCAAGAAAAAGACGGAAGTCAAGCTCATAGGGGGGGCAGAGGTCATGAACAGCAACGATGTGTTCAACATCGGAGCGCACAATATCGCTGCTGTCAGACGAATATTGGGCGAGCACAAGCTCGGGGTGGTCGCCGAGCATGTGGGGGGCCATGCGAGCAAATCGGTGACCGTATTCCCCAAAACCGGGGATGTCATGCTCTCCTGTCCCGGCATCAAGGAATGGTATCTCTAGCGGGGCAGTCCAGGGAACAAGCAGAAAGAGATATTTTGCGCTGAGCCCTTCACCCACTCGATAGAGGAAATGATGACACCTGAATCAATGAGTTTCTTTTTGGGCAACCTGTTCGCAAATACAATAATCCTTGCATTGAGTGGGTGAAGGGGCGCAAGAGAGAAGAATAAAGCGTAAGTTGACAGGATTTACGGAATCAGGAGAATTTCCTCTTCTCTTTTTCTGAGAAATCATGTCCATCCTGTCAATCCTGAACACATTTTTTCTTGAACTGTGAACGTTGAATCGAGAGAAGGACCTATGTCCAGCAAGATCATGAGCGACGAGATCTACAAGGCCGCGGAAAACATGCCCGAGTTGTCCCCGAATACAACTCGGCTCCTGCAGCTCACCTCCCAGGAGGATTTCGAGATGCAGGACGTGATCGATCTGGTCAAGTACGACTCCGCGCTCACCTCTCAAGTACTCAAGGTGGCCAACTCCGTGGCCCTGTCCGGAATCAAGCAGATCAGCTCCATTGACAGGGCGGTGCTCTTTTTGGGCCAGAGGATGGTCACCACAATCGCTCTTACCGAAGTCGCCTATCAGTTTTTCGATTCCGAGCTGACAGGATACCAGGCGGAAACAGGGGAGCTTTGGGCCCATGATCTCCGTGCTGCCGTCGCCTCCAGGGAGGTGGCCAAGACCGTGGACTTCGAGATCAACGCGGACATGGCCTTTACCGCGGGATTGCTCCACGATTTCGGCAAGGCGGTCATTTCCGACTATCTGCTCGATGTTTCCCCTGATCTTCTGGATAAGTTGCACGATCATTTCAAAGGGGATTTCCTGGAGGGAGAGAGGGAGCTGTTGGGCGTGGATCACGCCCAGGTGGGCCATAAGGTGGCCCAGTCCTGGAGCCTCCCCGGCTCCCTGGAGATGAGCATCAGGCACCACCACGCCCCCGCGGAGGCGCCGCGGGCCTTCCAGCCGCTGGTCTACATCGTGCACATGGGCGACATCCTGGCCATGCTCGCGGGATCCGGCACGGGAATAGACACCCTGCACTACTACCTGGACCAGGACTACGAGCGTTACTTCATCCTCACCTTCGATCAGGTGGCCTCCATCATGCTCAATATGAATGAGGAGTTCGACAAGATCAATGCCCTGTTTTCCGCTGGGTGATTGAGGGGTCGTGCACTATGCGGCGTAAACAGGGGCTGGTCCGGGTACGGTTTGGAGAGAGACCGGTTTCCGGGCTGGCGTTGGGCCTCATGGTTCTGACCCTGACCTTTGCCTTCGCGGCAGGGGCCGCCGCTCAGGAGCCCGGTTGGACCCAGTGGGAGCGCTCCCATTCAGTGGCCAGGAACAAGGATTGGCTTGTCATCGATCCCCCGGGCGAGTCTGCCTGCTATTTGAAGCAGTCCTATCCCAATCCGGAGAGGATGGAGATTTCCTTGATCCGGGGAGGGAAATTCCTTGTTTGCGGACCCTTCTACCCCAAGGAGCAGGGGAGGGCGGAGCTCACCTATCGCTTTCGCCCAGGGGGCGAGACCCGGACACTGGAGCGCGTGGAGGTGACCAACTGCATCGCCCTGCCCAAGGAGCTGCTGCCCGGCTTCAAGTCCGGGTACACCATCTCTCTGCAAGTCGTCCTTCCGGATAGAGAGGGAAAGGTCCTGGAACAGGAGTTCAGCCTCATGGGCTTCACCGCGTCGTATGAAGTGCTCCGGTCCGGGGCCTGCCAGCCTGAATAGCTCAATATGAAAGGTGAAAGGTGGAGAAGGATGGTGGAGGAAGGAGGCTCAAGAGCCAAATCTGATCTATCGCTCTAGTATCTCGCTCGGAAACAAAGGCGGTGAAGAGTTTGGAACCGCCCGCTCCCTTCGGTCGCTCGACGTGCGGGACATCCCCGCGGCGGACCGTTGCCGCGGGGATAGGCCCAGGCAAGCTTCGCTTGCCAATCGCGTCCCTCTGGGTCCCCCATGTCGAGTGAGCGGGAGCGAACGGGCGGTTAATCTTCTGAATATTTCCCTTCTTACTCAAGACGTTGAGCCTTGAGCCCCCTCTATTCCACCGCAGAGGTCTGCTCCGGAGCGAACTCCCAGAACTTATTCTGGACAACCTCACCGTCGGGAGGGGTGTTGATGACGTCGTGGGCCCCGTATTTGATGGCCTGGATCACCTGGGGCTTGGTCCAATGCGGGGCGGCCACGATGGCGGGATACTTATTGCGCAGCAGGGATTGCAGCTTGATCACCTTGGCCAGGTTCTTTTCAGTCACTTCTTCCAGGAGCAACAGGACGGCGACGACATTAAAAGGGTGGATCTTCTCCTTGATGTTCTCTCGAAAGTTGATATAGCACAGCTCAAAGCCGATGGACTCGAGAATGGGGGATATAGCCTTGTTCGCCTCCCTGTTTTCGGAGAGAATGGCCACTGCCGGCGGGGCCTGGGTGCTGATCCCCTTGGCCTGATCCAGTATTTTTGCTTTTTCCCTGAAAGTGATGTCCAGAACGGACAGGGGGAAGACCATCTCCAGATTGCCCAGCGCCCGGGTTCCGAACTGCATCTTGTAGGAGACGAGAAGATACTCTCCCTCGGGAAAAGGCTCAGGGGAGTCCATTTCCAGCTTGTTGGGAGTCACTGGCTCCATGCGATCCTTTTTGATGTGGAGCTTTCTGGGATAATATTCCTCGAAGACCTTGGACAGGGCCCCGGTCCAGATATTGATGATCTCCCCGAAAGCGTCCGCCTCGTCGTCGCCGAAGTTGTTCTGCTTGACGTTTTTATTGATCTCCTCCTCGGGGATCATGAGCAGAGTTCCGCCGAGCATGATGGCGTCCTGCATGGAGAAAATGGCGTGGATCTCCCCGTTGCGGTCCCCGTTGACCAGTAATTTGGTGATGACGAGCTTGCCCTGGTGCTCGGCGAAAATGTCGGCCTTGCTCTTGACCGTAAAGGTGTCCTCGGTGAGCTCGAGGCTTTTCCCTAAAAGATCGCTGAGCTCCTCCTCCCCGTTCCGCACGGATTGTTCCAGGGTGTTGCGCAGGACATCCGTATCGATTCCCTCGCCTTCCTCCTCTTCCTGCTCCTCCTGATCGTCTCCGGCCTCTTCCGCATTCGTGTCCGAGGGCGGCTCATCCGCGGATTCGTCACCGGTCTCTTCCCCGTCCTCGTCTTCCTCTTGCGAGGCTTCAAGGATATCCTTGAGCTCTTCCTGGGTCAGATCCGCATTGGGCTTGCTTTCGGACGCAGCCTCATCCGCGTGCTCCTCTGCTTCTTCTTCCAGCCCCGAAGGATCGACAAGCGATTCCGGGATGAGCACGTACAAGGGGTCCAGCTCCTGCTCTCCCAGGCTCATGGGGACGGCGAGCCGCAGCAGACGATCCTCTGTTGAGGCAAAAAAGGCGGAGGTGGACTGGGGGGAGTCCACCAACTGGGGATCCTCCATGAGGAAGGACAGGGTCACCGGATGGAGCGAGGTGATCTGGTCGGTGAAGGCCTGGGTCATGGCTCCAAGCATGGCCTGGACATTTTCCGTCTCCTGGTGTTCCAGGCCTTCGCTCCCCGAGCTCTGACGGATGGTCTCCTCGTCCAGTTCCTCCTGCCTCCCGCTGAGGACGGAGGCGCTGCTCATGGTGATGATCAGGGCAACGTCCCCCTGGTGGTCCCCGGAGATGCCGATCTGGGTGAGCAGGAACCCCTCGCTGCTTGCGGCCAGGAATTCCTGATCCGTTGTGGCGGCCATGTCCGGCTCGCCCAGCTCAAGGTCTTCCTGGAACAGGGTGCTGGCAGCGGATGCGACTGGTTGGAGGAAGTCGCCCAGATGGGTCTTGAGGGAATCAATGCTTAGGGCCATGAGGATCCGGATCTTTGGCTTGAAATGGCAGATATGGGCGGGAGGAGGACGCGGAAGGCGCTCCTCCCTTGAACACTCGCTTCAGGAAAACCTGCATCACTCCGTACCGTTGCCCTTGAGCTGGACCTCGACCAGGAAACGGCCGGAGTCGACTTCAAAGGGGATCATGAGCCATTCCGCCTGGGAATAGATGATCATGGTGTAGTCCCCGTGAATAACCGAGGGGATGGAGATCTGCACATTGTACTGCTGCTGGGTCAGATTGGTCTTGATGGAGCCGGCCAGCATGTTTGCCAGTTCGCACAGGGCGTCCTTGACCTCTTCGTTGACCTCGTCGAATTCCGACTCCAGAAATTCAGCAGCAATGGCGCGGGCTACATCCTCTCCGGCGTGTACTCCCACCAGTCCCTGAAAATCCCCGGCCAAACCCACCACGCTGGACACGGTCTGGTCAAAGTTGGTGATTTTCTCCTGCAAAGAGGGGTGAGCTGTGACAGAGGCCATGATCATGGTGTCGAAGATTTCCTGCGTGGCCTCCACGAGTTGCTGTTCCGATATCATTGTCTGTGCTCCCTATGGGGTTGTGAATGACCTATAAGGCCCTTTGGAAGAGCTCCTGCAGCTTGTCCGCTGTAAACGGCTTGCCCAGTGTGCCGGCGGCTCCCAGATCGTTGACCTGCTGAACCACATCGTCGCTCCCGCCTTCCGTGGTGATCATGATCACGGGAGTCGTTTTCAGGGTCCCGTCCGAGGAAAGCTGTTTCAGGAACTCGATCCCATCCACATTGGGCATGTTGATGTCGCAGAGGATCATGTCCGGCTTTTCCTTCTGCAGATGATCCAGGCCCTGTTGTCCGTCCTCCGCCTCGGTGATGGAGTCGAACTCATACCCGGTCTGCCTGAGGGTCTTGGTGATGATCTTGCGCATGGTCTTGGAATCGTCCACGATAAGAATCGATTTTCCCATGGTTGATACTCCTTGTTTGCGGATTGTGAATGAAATCCGGTCTTCCAAGCAAAAAATCTGCCAAGTCCGGAATACGATGCATTCTATGGGGATGATGTCCATGAGCCCGACATGTGGGAAGATAAGCTGATGCCCACTGGCCATGGGACACAATGGCTGTCACGGTTCTGTCAAAATATCGCCATCCAGGAAAGGGCAAATTCCTGACCAAGGGCGTACCCTTCCGGTTATCCCGCGTCTTCCCGGACCGGGCAGCATTGCGCAGTACGGGGCAATTTCTTGTCTAATCCCCTATCGGATGGGGAAGGGATGAACTTAAGAATCCGGTCAGCCCCTTATTCTTTTATATGAAAATGTGGCTAACCTATTGAATTATTAGGAATTGTCCGCGAGGCGAAGGCGGGTGGAACGCTTCGCTGGGTTTCATAATACACCATGGCTTTGTTGGTACCGCCTGAGGTGTAATTGATTCCCTCCAGTCATCATCATTCACACCATTTGAATCCTGCTTCACCGGAAGTGATCCGGGAATGTCCATGAGG
>CAYNCR010000070.1:0-11375 GCA_964395575.1 uncultured Desulfohalobiaceae bacterium | reverse complement strand
TCGCGGCAGACTGGCCTCGGACTACGGATATCGCCCGGAATTCGGCAGGTGCGTCTCCTGTGCGCGGCCGCGTCACGGCTGGAACGCGCGGGATTCTCCCTTGCGCGAGGAGTTTTTACCTGCGCCGGCTGCGGTTTTTTATCCGATGCCCGCGTCCTGCCCGGAACCGCTCTTGTCCATTTAAACCGCATGCTCACCTGCGATCCCTCGGAATGGGCTCTCCCGGGTGAGGGAGACGTACGCTCCCTGCAGCAGGCGAGCCTCCTACTGGAACAATTTGTGGAATACCATATGGGACTGGTCTGGGACTCCGGGCGATTTCGGCCCGCAGAGGCCAAGCCTGCGGAACAGCGGTAAGCGGCCGCAAGGATCCCGGGCTCGCCGCCTTCGAGGCTGGAGAGAAAGTTTTCAGGATCGATTTGGTGGCCCTTATCCTTTTAGAACCCTGACATACTGCCGGGAGAGGAAGCACTATGCATTTTCAGGACGTGATCATGGCCCTGCACCGCTATTGGGGGGACTACGGGTGCGTGTTGCATCAGCCCTATGATGTGGAAGTCGGCGCGGGGACCTTCCATCCGGCAACAACCCTCCGGGTTCTCGGTCCGGAGCCCTGGAAGACGGGCTACGTCCAGCCCTCCAGACGGCCAGCGGACGGGCGGTACGGGGAGAACCCCAACCGGTTGCGCCAGCACTACCAGTATCAGGTGATCCTCAAGCCGGTGCCTAGCAACACTCAGGAGGTTTACCTCCAGAGTCTGTTCGCCCTGGGCATCGATCCGGCCAAGCACGATATCCGCTTTGTGGAGGACGACTGGGAGTCTCCCACACTCGGTGCGTGGGGACTGGGCTGGGAGGTCTGGATCGACGGCATGGAGATCACCCAGTTTACCTATTTCCAGCAGGTTGGCGGCATTGATCTGGAGCCGGTCAGCCTGGAGCTGACCTACGGGCTGGAGCGGATCTGCATGTATTTGCAAAACCGCGAGTCCGTTTTCGACATATCCTGGAACGACTATTGTACCTATGGCGAAATCCATCAGCAGACGGAATACGAGTACTCCAAGTACAACTTCGAGCTCAGCACCACGCAAATGCTCTTTTCCTTCTTCAACGAGTGCGAGCGTGAGTGCAGCATGCTCTGCGAAAAGGAGCTCCCCTGGCCGGCGTACGACTACTGCTTGAAGTGCTCTCATCTTTTCAATCTGCTCGAGGCTCGCGGGGCGATATCCATTACCGAGCGCACCAGCTATATCGCCAGGGTCAGGCATCTGGCTTCGAATGTGGCCGGCCTGTACGCCAAGCAGCGCCGGGAGAAGGGCTATCCCCTGCTCGCTGAGCAATAGCCGGTATCGGAAACCATGCGGTCCAGTCGGACGGGGAGCGGGTTGTGCCATACAGCCCTGCCGGTCCATTCGCGAATGGCACAGAAACAGTCACAGCCCGATGGGATCGCATTGACCATCCCTGTGTTTTATCCCATAGTAAACCGTTTGGCCTTTGTGCAGACCGGAAGGGCTTGCAAGCGAGAATTCGGCCTGGCTGGTTGAACCGGAGAGGACCGCAACGGGCTGATCTCCCTGGCGAGGAGACGGACGCCATCCCACGTTCCGCGGGAAAGCAGGGCAGTTGCCGCTAGTGCGGACAAGGATAACATTCAGGACATAAGCTGGTGGGGAAAGGAGCTATGGCAAACTACATTTGGGAGATAGGGACTGAAGAGATGCCCGCCAGGTTCCTGCCGGACTTGATGGACCAATTGGCGAACCGTGCGGCAGATTCGCTGCAGGATCTGGGCATCGGGCACGAAGGGATCGAGACCTATGCCACCCCGCGGCGTCTCGTAGTATGGATCACGAATATCGATGTCCGGCAGGAGGTGCGTGAGGAGCTCATTGCAGGACCTCCCGTCCGAATCGCCTACGACGAACAGGGCGAGCTGACCCGGGCCGGAAGCGGGTTCGCCTCATCCCAGGGCGTGAGCAGTGAAGAGCTGTTCACCACTAGCACGGCGAAGGGGAGGTACCTTGCTGCCCAAGTGCGCCGCGGCGGCGAGGAAACCGTCAACCTTCTTCCCGATGTTTGCGCGGATATCCTGGGCAAGCTCTCCTTTCCCAAGAAGATGCGCTGGGAATCCTCGGGATTCCTCTTCGGCCGGCCCATTCGGTGGATGGCCGCCCTGCTGGACGAGGATGTCGTTCCGGTGCAAGGGGCTTCCCTGACCGCTGACCGCTTTACCTGGGGCCATCGGGTCCAGGGACCGGGGCCCTTCTCCATCCCCAGCGCGGAACAATACTTCCGCATTATTCGGGAGCAGGGGGCCGTGGTCCTGGACCGCGGCGAACGCAGGGACCGCGTCAAGCGCGAGGGCGAGGAGCTGGCACGGGAAAAGGGCGGCAGCGTGGTTTGGGAGGAGGACCTCCTGGAAGAGGTGATCGACGTTGTTGAGTATCCCAAGGCCGTCCTCGGGAATCTGGATCGCAAGTATCTGGATCTTCCCCGGAATGTGCTTTTGACCTGTATGGAGAGCCACCAGAAGAGCTTGGGAGTGGAGGACGAGCAGGGCAATATGTTGCCCTATTTCCTTTGCACTCTCAATCTGGAGCCCAAGGACCTGGATCTGGTCCGCAACGGATGGGAGCGCGTGCTCAAGGCCAGGCTCGAGGACGCCAATTTCTTCTGGCGCGTGGACTCCCAGGCGAGCCTGGAGCAGTGGCGCGAGGAGCTGAAGAAAGTCGTCTTCATGGGCCCCCTGGGGAGCATGTGGGACAAGAGCGAGCGCCTGCGGCGCATCTGCCGCTATCTGGATGAGTCCCTGAATACGGGCATGGCCCGGGACATTGAGCGTGCTGCCGCCATTTGCAAAACAGACCTTGTCTCCGAGGTCGTGGGCGAGTTCGACAACCTCCAGGGCCATATGGGCGGTATCTACGCACGCCAGAAGGGCGAGTCCGAGACCGTGGCCCGGGCCGTGGAGGAGCACTATCAGCCCGAGGGGCCCGAGAGCCCGGTTCCGGAGAGCCTGAGCGGGGCGCTTCTGGCCGTGGCGGAGAAGCTGGACAATCTGGTGGGCTGCTTTTCCCTGAACATGATTCCCACGGGCGCTCAGGATCCTTACGCGCTGAGACGGCAGGCCCTGGGGATCGTGCGGATCATTCTGGAGAAGGGGCTTCGGCTGTCCCTGTCGGACATGATCCGTCGGGCCAGAGAGAGCTACGAAAGCTTTGAGGACAAGCTTTCTCCGGAGGATTGCCGCTCCGCCCTGGAGGATTTTTTCCTGCAGCGCGTTCGGGCCTATTATACCGGACAGGGCTATCCCACGCGCATCGTGGAGGCTGCGGTCCAGTCGGGAGCGGACGACCTCTGCCTCCTGGACAAGCGCCTCAAGGCCCTGGACCGATTCAGCAGGAAGACGGATTTCGAACCCGCGGTGCTCACCTTCAAGCGGGTGGACAACATTATCCGCAAGCAGGGCGCAGGGGAAACCCTGGACGGGTCCTACGACGTCGAAAGCCTTTCCGAGCCCCAGGAAAAGGAGCTGGCTCGATGCATCGAGGAGATGGGGCCCAGGTGGCGCACCCTTTGGGAAGAGGAGGACTTCGACAGTCTTCTGGCCCAGCTGAGCGAGTTGCGCCCCGCGGTGGACGCCTTCTTCGACAATGTTATGGTCATGACCCAGGACCGGGACCTGCGCCGGAACCGGCTCAATGTTCTCTGGTCCCTGCTCACCATGCTTTCCGGATTGGCCGCGTTCAGCGAGCTGCAGATCTAACAGCAGGTCGTGTCTTCGTGTAACGAACACAAATCCGTTTGTCCCGTAGCACCAATCGGCAGACTTGACATCGTGGCGACTTACCCCTTACAAGAAGCGCGCGGAGGGTTTTTCCCGAGGTTTTGGCGGGAAAATGCCGTTGCGCAAAACGATTTCAAGGAGAACAGGAGGTCATCTTGGCAAATATCAAGCAGTCCCAAAAGAGGCATAGGCAGAGCGAAAAGGCGCGCGTGCGCAACAAGGCGGTCAGGACCCGGGTTAAGAATTCCATCAAGGAAGTCCGCTCCGCCATTCGCGTCAAGGACAAGGATCAGGCCCAGAGTGCGCTCCGGCGTGCGAATTCCGTCCTGGATCGAGCCGCCTCCAAGGGCGTGATCCATCGGCGGAAGGCCACCAGAAGGATTTCCCGGCTTTCCCGCAAAGTGGACGCAATGGAATAGCCGGTTTCTTTTTCGGGGACTGTGAGGCGGTGGCCGGGGCCCGTCCTTTGGCGCCGCCTTCTCCGACCCCGCTTCGCTCCCCACCCGCAAATGTTTCGGCCCTGGAGGCTTCCTTCCGCAAGGATTGCCGTCAGGCAGGACAGTCCATAATACGCCCCGACATCTTCTTCTCTCATCCATGAACGGCAAATGGTCCCGCCAGTGTTCAAGCGGGCATGAACCATGCAGCTCAAACACTCCACCAAACACTCCCTCACGTTATTGGGCAAGCTCATCCTTCTGGCAGGCTGCGTGGTCTATCTCTTCAACGGAGTGGATCTGGAGCGGCTGACCACGGCCATAGGGCGCTATCACAACGGAAAGATCCTCCTCGTTGTGTGCGTTATGGCTTCGGGCTTCGTCCTGATGGGGTTTCGCCTCTGGGATCTGGCCCAGGGGGCCCTCAGCCTGGCCAAGAGCGTGTTTGCCGAATTCTACGGCTTTTTCGTGAACAATGTCCTGCCCGCGCGCCTGGGGGAGATGGCCAAGATCATCTACCTCTACAAGGAGGGCGGCATCGAGGCCTCTCTGGGAACGGAGCTCGTTTTCTGGGAGCGCTTCGCCGACCTGAACGTCTTCCTCTTCCTTGTGGTCTTCAGCGCCATCATGACCCAGACTCTGTCTATCGTGGTCCCCTTCGGCGTCCTGGCCCTCCTTATCTGGGGGCTCTTGATCTTTTTCTTCCTCAGGCCGAATTTGGTCTACCGTTTCATCCGGATCATCCCGGGCCACAAAGTGGAGGACTTTGTTCGCTCCTTTTTGGAATACATCCAAGCCCGAACTGGCGCTAGCGGCTACGCCAAGCTCCTGTTCTTTTCCCTGCTCATCTGGCTGGAACACCTGACGGAGATTTTTCTGATCCTCTTCTGGATTGCCGCATTCGATCTGACCTGGACCCAGGGATTCGTTGTCTTCGCCCTCACACTGACCGGCCTGTCCATCCCCCTTGCTCCCGCTGGGCTCGGGGTTGTGGATTCGGCAATCGTCTTTTCCCTGGGGCTGTACGGGGTGGGCCACAACGAGGCCCTGGCCGCAAGCCTGCTCTGGCGTTTCATGCAATACGCAATTACCCTCGCCACGGCACTCGTGGTGATGCTTCGCTACGGGGCCGGGCTCAAGGATGTCTGGAAACGCAGGAAGGCTCAGGCTGTGGGAGAAAGAGTATAACAGAGGCTGTAGCCCACGGGTTATGGGCGGCGCTGGATGCTGGGCAATGATGAGCGCCGATTGGGCGGCCAGGGACAATCGTAGGGGGCGGAATGGCCGACTGCGAAGGGGATCGACACATAGCGCGGGAATCCGGACAGCGGCTGGATCGCTACTGGGCGGCGCGTCTGTTCTCCTCGGGCTGGTCCCGCACCGTGATCAAGAAGTGGATCGAGGCGGGCAGGGCCCGAGTTAACGACACCATCTGCCGCGATCCAAGCTATCGGATCCGGGAAGGCGACGCGCTTGCCCTGGATGCAGAGGAACAGCGGGAAGGTTTGCGACCAGATGCCGGCGCCCTGGATGTCCTCTGGCGCGACAGTCATCTCGCCGTGGTGAACAAGCCCCCGGGTTTGAACGTCCATCCAGGCGGCGGTGAAGAGGAACCGACTCTGGCCCACCGTCTTTTGCATCATTTCCCCTGGCTGGATGAGGGGGACGATACCCGCCCCGGAATCGTTCACCGCCTGGACAAGGACACGTCCGGTCTGATGGTCGTCGCCCTGAGCGATTCCGGCCGGGAGGCCATGACCCGTCAGCTCGCGGAGCGGCGGGTGGACAAGGAATACCTGGCCCTGGTCCACGGCCGCCCGGATCCGGAAAGCGGGGAAGTCACTGTTCCTGTCGGACGCGATCCGGTTCGTCGATACAAAATGCGGACAAGCCGCAGGGAGGGCAAGGAGGCCCGTACAAGCTATCGGGTCCTGCGCGTCTTTCCGGACAAGGAGATCAGCCTGCTCCGCGTCGGGATCCACACCGGCCGTACGCACCAGATCCGGGTCCACATGGCCCACCTGGGGCACCCCCTTCTCGGCGACCGGACCTACGGCCCCCAGGCCCTAGCCGCCTTTTATCGCCGCTTTGGCCGCACAGTGGCGCGATTCGTCTCCAGACAGATGCTGCACGCCTGGCGTATCGGATTCACGCCCGTGGGCTCCAGCGAAGCGGTCTCGCTCTTTAAGCCCCTTCCCAAGGACTTCTGGCGGGTGCTCCTGCATCTGGAGAAACGGACCCAGCGCGTGGGAATTACCGGCGTGCTTGGCAGCGGCAAGTCCGCCTTGACCGGTCTGCTTTCCGAGAATACGATACCCACCTGGCACGCGGACGAGAGTGTGGCCCGGCTCTATGCCCCCGGCGAGCCGGGATGGGAAATGCTCCGACGCAGCTTTGGGCAGCGCTATGTCCCGGACGAGCAGAGCGAGGTGGACAAAAAGCGTCTCTTCCGCGATATGAGCGAGTCCGAGACGCTCCGGCGCGAGGTGCAGGATCTCATACACCCCCTTGTCCTCCGGGATCTGCAGGACTTTTTCCTGCGCTGCCAGGGCCAAAGAATGACTCTGGCCGAGCTGCCGCTGCTGGTGGAATCCGGGGATCGGTTCAGGGAGCTCTTTGATGTGGTCGTCGCGGTCTATTGCCCGGATGCCCTGCGCAGATGGCGACTGCGGGAAAAACGCGGGCTGGATGCGGAGACGATCCACAATATGGAGTCCTGGCAGGCCTCCCAGGAAGAGAAGGTGCGGAACGCGGATCTGATTTTGACCAATCCCGGAGACTGGCAGGGCCTGGAACGGGCTGCGGAGAACCTGGGAAAGGTCCTGATTCGTCTGCGACGGCGCAGACTGCGCCGCTTTCTGGATTGGCTCGGGCAGCGGCGCTTTCTCTGAAATTTCCTTTGGGCGCAATTTTGCTCTGTTCAACGCAGAGCCCGCCGATTCGGATCCTCCATGTTTCCCATCAAGGACTATATTCCCCGCAGATACACGCCGTACTCCCTTTGGGTGATCATTGCGGCAAATGCCCTGGTCTTTCTGTTTGAGCTGAGCCTGCCGCAAGACCAGCTCAATCAGCTCTTTTACATCCTTGGCGTGGTTCCCGCCCGCTACTTCCAGCCCGAGTGGGCGGCGTGGGCCGGATATCCGGAAACCGGGGTGCTGCCCTTTGTCGCGCACATGTTCCTGCACAGCGGCTTTTTTCATTTTCTGGTGAACATGTGGATCCTGATCGTGTTTGCGGACAATATCGAGGATGTGATGGGGCCGTTGCGCTTTGTCCTCTTCTACCTCTGCTGCGGCCTATTGGCTTTGTTCGGACACATGGCCTTCTTTTCCCAGTCCACGGTCCCGGTTATTGGCGCCTCCGGAGCCATCGCCGGAGTGATGGGGGCCTATATGCGCCTCTATCCCCAGGCCCAGGTGCTGACCCTGATCCCCATATTTTTCTTTCCCCTGTTTATCAATCTCCCCGCGCTTGTTTTTCTGGGCCTGTGGTTTTTGATGCAGTTCTCCTCGGGAGTCGTAGCAACGGTTGGAACGCAGGGTGCGGGGGGAGTGGCCTGGTGGGCCCACGCCTTCGGTTTTGTGGCCGGGCTGCTTTTGATTCCCTTGTTCAAGGTGGATGCTCGGTGTTATTACTGCCATCCCAGAAGCGGGGGGCGGGACGATTTTCGTTTTATGTAGGTTCAGCGTTCCCCGTTCCCCGTTCCTCGTTCCCCGTTGAGCGTTCCGGGTTCCCCGTTCCCCGTTCAGGGTTCAGGGTGGGGGGTCCTCCGTTCCCGGTTTCCGGTTCAGGGTTGGGGGAGCGTTCCGGGTTTTCGGGTTAAGAATTGATGATTTGGGAGTATGTCGGCCCTATGCTTTTCCGAGGAACACATTTAACGATTGGTGCAGACGAGCAACGCTCGGTTGATGTGTTGTTTGCGGAGTTAAGGGCATGACCCAGTGCTTCTTCAAGGAAACCGCAGGCAAGCACTGCGCAAGTTCCCCAGTCTTCAACTAGAAACCCAGAACGTTGAACGGTGAACGGGGAACCCAGAACGGGGAACGAGAAGCAAGGAAAAAGGACGATCTATGCTGCAAATCAAGGACCTGCACGTCAATGTCGGGGGCACTCGCGTTCTCAAGGGAGTGGACCTGGAAATCGGCGACGATGAGACCTTCATCCTCTTCGGCCCCAACGGCTCCGGAAAGACGACCCTGCTGATGACCATCATGGGCTTTTCCGGGTACGAGGTTACCAAGGGCTCCATTCATTTCCAGGGCAGGGATGTGACCCATATGAAAACCAACGAGCGAGCCGAGCTGGGAATGGGGCTTTCCTTCCAGCGGCCGCCCACCATCAACGGCCTGAAAACCAGGGAAATGGCACGCATCTGCGCCGGAGACCGGGATGTGGACATCGATGAGCTGGCCAGCGAGGTCAAGATGGAGGACTTTCTGGACCGGGACATCAATTCCGGATTCTCCGGTGGAGAGCTCAAGCGTTCCGAATTGTTGCAGCTCATGGCCCAGAAGCCGCGTCTCGTTCTCTTCGACGAGCCCGAGTCCGGGGTGGATCTGGAGAATATGGCCCTGATCGGCAAGATGGTGCGCAGGCTCCTGGAACAGGATATCGCTCCGCGGAGCGACATGAGCATGAAGGAGCAGAAGGAGCGCCGGCATTCCTCCGGGTTGATCATTACCCACACCGGGTACATCCTGGACTATATCAACGCGGATCGCGGGATGGTCATGTACAACGGCGCCCTGTGCTGTGAAGCGCGGCCCAGGGATATTCTGGATCACGTGAGTGTATACGGCTATGAGGAGTGTGTGCGATGCATGAGGTAGACAAGCCCACCAAGAAGGCGAGCCAAGGCGAAAGCACAGAGGACGTGGATCTCTCCCGCTTCGACTTCCAGGGAAGCTCCGGCGGTGTGTCCCTCGAGGATTTGCGCACCATGAGCGAGGAGGACAAGCAGCAGCTCCTGATGGCCGGAGTGGATGTCACGGAGAAGGAACGCAGCGGAACCTATCTGCACATGGATCACTCCAATGTGCAGTGCTCCACCTGCAAAGAGGGCGTGGAGGTCCTGGACATCAAGGAGGCCCTGCACCAGTACGACGGTCTTCCGGAGTATTATTGGCAACTGGTGAATCCGGACAAGGACAAGTACACCCGCGAGGTTGCGGACAACCTGCACGGCGGCTACTTCATCAGAACGGAAAAAGGCGCCAAAATCACGGATCCCATTCAGTCCTGTCTCTTCATCAAGGGGCAGAATGTGGGCCAGAACGTGCACAACATCATCGTTGTGGAGGAGGACTCCGAGCTGCACATCATTACCGGCTGCGCGGTCTCCCACGAGGTGAACACGGCCCTGCATCTGGGGATCTCCGAGTTCTACGTCAAGAAAGGGGGCAAGCTCTCCTTCACCATGATCCACAACTGGGGCGAGGGCGTTCATGTCCGGCCCCGCTCCGTGGGGACCGTGGAAGAGGGCGGTGTGTTCCTGAACAACTATATCCTGCTCAAACCCGTGGAGTCGGCCCAGCTCTACCCCTCGGTCTACCTCAACGGCAAGGGTGCGGTTGCCAGGTTCAATTCGGTCATCGCCACGCCGCCGGAATCCTATGTGAACAGCGGCAGCCGGGTGGTGCTCAACGCCGAGGATACGCGGGCGGAGATCATCGCACGCACCATCACCACCGGCGGAACCATCATCAACCCCGGGCACATCCAGAGCAACGCCACGGATACCAAGGGCCATCTGGAGTGCAAGGGGCTCATCCTCAAGGACGGGGTCATCCACGCCATTCCGGAGCTGGACGGCAGGGTTTCCGGAGCGGATCTCTCCCACGAGGCCGCGGTGGGCAAGGTGGCCCAGGAGGAGATCGAATACCTCATGGCACGGGGCATGGACGAGGAGGAGGCTACCTCCACCATCGTGCGCGGTTTTCTGAGTGTGGACATCCCCGGTCTGCCTCAGGATCTCAAGGAAACCATCGATCAGACCATTCAGGAGTCCGGTGAGTCCATGTTCTAGTCTCGTGTCCGCGAAATACGCATAAGAAAATCCAGAACCTTTACTGAATGGTTCAAAAGTTACCCCGCGCAGGATTTTAGCATAAGATCTTTCCTATTGATCATTGGTTTATGCGTTTTTTGTCGGACACGACACGAGCTTCTCTTTTGAGACTCCGCTTCCGAGCGGGACCCTGTGCTCCGGTTCTTCGCGGTGGAGATGCGCCTGAGTGATTCCTGACGGCAATCCGCCGGTACAGGGAGCAAGGCATGGCGCTGTGAAAAGGGCCCTGTCGATATTGGTCGGCCGGGCCCTTTTCATTTCAAGAAGAGGGAGCAAACGACTTCGCGGTATCCGGAGCGAGGTCGGTGCGCGTTCCCCAAACCGGATAACGGAAAGGGTGGGGTGCGATCAGGAGCTGTTTTTTCCGTTTTTTTCCTCCCGGATTCCCCGGACGCACAAGGAGCGGGCCCCGTCGTTCCCGTTGTCGCGAACGAGGCCGTGGGCCCGCAGGTAATCCATGCCCTGGTGCACGAACTCCTCGTGACTGACATTCGGATTGATTCCGGGGCAGTAGTCCTGGGCCATGCGCCAGCTCAGCTCGTCCTTGAGGTTGCCTCGAAAGAAGGGCCAAGCCAGGCAAATGTCCGGTTTGACCGAGTGGACGCCGCAGCCGGAGCCGGGGTTGAAAAAGACGCAGCTACCATCATCCTTTGTGGCGAGATAAAAGGTGCCGCAATCCGTTTTGAGGGTATAGCGTTCTTCAAACTCCCGGCGGGAGATGACGAACAGCTCGCTCAGGCGCTCCCGTTCGGAGCGGGAGACCACGATCCCCCCTTCTCCATCGCAGCAGCGTCCGCACATGTGACAGGTAAAGGCGTCTTCCGCCATGCTGAGGTCCAATCCCTTTTTGAGGTGCGTTTTCAAAAGCTCCGTGCCTGCGCAGACGCAGGCACAATCCAGCATGAAAATGCTGCGCGGGGACTCAGCGCACATCAAAGTCTCCCCGCGCCCGACAATTCCTCAACAATTCAACATCTTGGTCGCATTTTCATACACCCCTCATTCCCGGGCGAACCCGGACACAACCAAGCATGAAAATGGCGCGCGGGGAGCCCTGTTGAATCCTGCCTTCGGC
>CAYNCR010000069.1:11082-11400 GCA_964395575.1 uncultured Desulfohalobiaceae bacterium | reverse complement strand
CCCTTCCTGTTTGAGGAGCCGAATGCCGGTTTCTGGATCGATCTTGTCCTTGGGAACGTACGCCGCGCCCCCCGGGCCTATGTATTGTTTGAAGGCCTGGTCGATGCTCTCCACCACGCCCTTCTGGACCAGGACCCTGGCGATATGGGGCCTGCCGATGCTCGCCTCGCCGGCCAGCTCCTGGATTTCCTCGAGCTCCACATCCACGCCGGCATCCCTGAGCATGGACAGGATCCGGTCGTTGCGGTTGTTGCGACGATCTTGCAGGTCGTCCAGGGTGGCCCGGAGCCCTTGAGGGGGATCGGGCAGGAAGAGGCC
>CAYNCR010000069.1:4450-11072 GCA_964395575.1 uncultured Desulfohalobiaceae bacterium | reverse complement strand
GATGTGCATCTGGCCGCTCTTGAAGTCGATGGAAAGCTCGCATCCGGGGATGACTTCCACACCCGTTTCCTTCCCGGCCCGCAGGGCCTGGCTCAGGCCGCCCACGGTATCGTGGTCCGTGATCGCCACGGCCTTGAGGCCGTCGGAGGCGGCCTTGCGGACGAGATCCGCCGGGTCCAGCGTCCCGTCCGATGCGGTGGTATGGGTATGCAGATCGATCTGGCTCATGGGAAAGGTCTCCTGTTTCTTCCCGAAATGGGGAATGAAGGTTGCCGGGTCAGCTCTCCGAGGGCTTGCACTTTCAGGGTCTGGCGGTTAGATTCTGGTGTGTGTTGCCCGATTCCGGGAAGCCGTTTTTCGGCTCGTCGCCCGAGGCCATCATTTATAGGCGGCAGCCCGAATCATGTCAATTGAAAGCATCTTAGGGGAAATGAGCATGAGCCTGAACTACGAACTGCTGGAAATCCTGGCTTGCCCGCGCTGCAAAGGGGATCTGGAGCTTACTCGGCAGGAGGACGGCCTGATCTGCAGGCCCTGCGAGCTGGTCTATCCCATCCAGGAGGACATCCCCGTCATGCTGGAGGAGGAGGCGTTCAATCTCCAGGACTGGCCCGAGTAACCCCGCTCTTGACTCCTTCCGCTCCAGGATCAAGCGCCAAATCCCGCCAGCCGTCTCTTGGCCCAGGAAGTGGCTTGAAGAGGGGGGAGGAGTCCGTCCAAGGGGACTCTTTTCCTGTCAGCCATGGCAAAAACACCTCGCATAATCTTTCAAGCGTCACACCTCATTTCCTCATCTTTTTGACGATTCCTCTTCCTTCCTCGGGAAGCCAATGCCCGGAACGAACCACCCGCCGGAAAAGCACGGGAAAGGGCTTGACAGGCGGGAATGGGTGCTTAAAGGAATTGGCAAAACCGGGAATAGAACACCAATACAGAGGAGGGAGGAGATATGGTCTTGGATTTCAGAACATTGTATCAGGATCTTCCGCGCAATATGGAGCAGTTCCTGGACGAGATGTGGCATCCGCTGCATCTGAGCCAGAGGAAGCAGGCCTATCCGCCGGTGAACATCGTGGAGAACGAGGAGGACGTGACCATCTATGCCGTCGTTCCCGGGGTGGACCAGCGGGACATCGATCTGACCTTCTCCGAGAACAGCCTGGTCATCAAGGGTGAGCGCCAGCCGGAACAGGGACGCTACTTCCGGCAGGAGCGCCCCTCCGGTCCCTTTCAGCGAATCATCAACTTCAACATTCGCGTGGACCAGGAACGGACCAAGGCCAGGCTCAAGGACGGCCTGCTTACCATTGTGCTGCCCAAGGTGGAGGAAGCCAAGCGCCAGCAGATCGAGATCGAAAAGGAATAAGGAGGCGTGATATGAGCGCGACGCGAGATACCCAGGAAAGGACAATGCCCAGGGTGCATCCTGCCGCGGATATCGTGCAGCGGGATCACTCCTACTATATCGTCCTGGATATGCCCGGCGTGAAAAAGGAGGATCTGGACGTCACCGTGGACAAGGATGTGTTGACCGTGGCGGCAGAGACGAGCTACCCTGACATACAGAACCAGAAGCAGTGGGAAAACGAATTCGGCAATGTCTATTTCGTGCGCAAGTTCACCCTTTCCGACGCAGTGGACCGGGACGGGATCAAGGCCAGCATGAAGAACGGGGTGGTCACCCTGCATCTGCCTCGGGCGGAACGGGTGCAGCCCAAGAAGATCGAGATCGAGAGCGGATAAACCTGCTGTGAGCGCACTATTGGATACCAGGGCCGGATGGGGAGCCATCCGGCCTTTTGTTTGGACCATGCGGCGAAGAGGCGAACGGCGGAGGATCCATGCGGCACTCGGACACGGAGCAATCAACCGACGGGCAGCTTCGGGGCGTGGACACCCACGCCCATCTCAATATGGCCCCGCTCAACAAGGATATCGACGGGGCCGTGGCCAGAGCCTGGGAGGCAGGACTGGACCGCATCGGCAACGTCTTCCTCTCCCCCCAGCAGTACCGCCGCGACAGCCCGGCCTTCGATCATCTCCCCCAGGTGTTTTTCATCCTGGGGATCCATCCTCACGGGGCTGATTCGGAGGATGAAGGCTCGATTGCCGAGCTCGGCGCGATCCTGCAAAACGATTCCCGGATTCGGGCGCTGGGGGAGATCGGCCTGGACTTCAATCGGGAGCGAAGCTCCCGGCAGGGGCAGAGGGAACGGTTCCGGCAGCAGCTGGAGCTGGCCCGGCAGCTGGACAGGTCCGTGGTCATTCACTCCCGCGACGCCGAGGAGGAGACCATGGAGACCCTTCTGGACTTGGGGTTCCGGGACCGGCCCCTGCTCTGGCACTGTTTCGGGCTGGATGCGGATTACGCCTCCAGAATCCTCTCCTGCGGCTCGACAATTTCCGTTCCGGGCATGCTCACCTTCAACAACGCGGACGCCCTACGGGATCCGGTGAGCACCATCCCCCTGGATCGGCTGACTCTGGAGACGGACTGCCCCTTCCTGGCTCCGGAACCCTATCGGGGCAAGACCAACGAGCCCGCCCTGATCCCATATATCGCCGAGGTGGCGGCACGCACGCACGGCCTGGAGAGCGAGGCGGTGATGCGCGCCACCGCGGCAACGGCGCAGCGATTTTTCGGTTTCTTGTCTCCTGATTCCTGACCCCGGATGTTTATGCCCATATACTGGCTGCCACAGGACCCCGTGTTTCCGGACCCGCGCAAGGACGGAGTGGAAGATCTCGTCGCCGTGGGGGGCGATCTCGGCTCCAGGCGTCTGGTACAGGCCTACAGCCAGGGCATATTTCCCTGGTACGAGCGGGGCAGCCCCATCCTGTGGTGGTCCCCCGATCCGCGGCTCATCCTGGAGCCGGAGCGTCTGCACGTGCCGCGCAGGCTGGGGCGCCTCCTTCGTCGGGGGGAATTCACACTGAGCCTGGATCTGGACTTCGAGGGAGTGATCTCTTCCTGCGCCTCGGTCCATCTCCGGCGCGCCATGGGAACCTGGATCCTGCCGGAGATGATCAGGGCCTATTGCCGCCTCCACGAGCAGGGATACGCCCATTCCCTGGAGGTCTGGCGCGAAGGAGAGCTTGTGGGCGGGATTTACGGAGTGGCCCTGGCGCGGGCCTTCTTCGGGGAGTCCATGTTCCACAGCGAGACCAACGCCTCCAAAGTGGCCCTGGTCTCTCTCATGCGGGTGCTCCACAGTCACGGATTCCATTTTCTGGACTGCCAGCAGACGACGAGCCACCTGCTCCAGTTCGGCGCCCGCGAGGTGCGCCGCGAGCGATTCCTGGACATGCTGGACCGGGCCCTGGCGGACCCGCGCGGCGAGCCCGATCTGCGGCCGGGATACCTGAGGCCGGAGATCGGAGGTCGGAAGTCGGAGGTCGGATGACAGAAGACAGACGTCAGAGGTCTGAGGCCGGAGATCAGAGGTCGAACGTCGGATGTCGGAGGTCGGATCGGATACAGTGATCCACCAACTTCGGACCTACTGACTTC
The DNA here is from genome assembly GCA_964395575.1 of uncultured Desulfohalobiaceae bacterium. Classification (GTDB taxonomy): domain Bacteria; phylum Desulfobacterota; class Desulfovibrionia; order Desulfovibrionales; family Desulfothermaceae; genus JAIPDU01. The sequence goes on along the minus strand of CAYNCR010000069.1, from coordinate 7,561 downwards.
AATGATTCACTGATCGGTCGACACACCGACTCACCGACCCACTGATTGACACACTGCTCCATCGATCCACTGATACGTCGTTCTGCGCCTATCGCCTCATGTGAACCCGGATCGCAGAACGGAAAACGGGGAACGCGGAACGGGAACCGAACTAGATATGGTAGAGCTGTTCCCCGGTGAGCACGGTGACCCCGTATTCCTGCAGGGTCTCGATGGCCTGATCCGTGCGGTCGAAGCGGAAGATGAGCACGGCGTTCTTTCCGCTTTGCTGCACAAAGGCGTACATGTATTCCACATTGATCCCGTTGCCGCTCAGGATGGACAGGATGGCGTTGAGGCCCCCAGGGGAGTCCTGAACCTCCACAGGGACCACTGTTGTGCGGCCCACGGTGAATCCGGACTCCTTGAGGGAGGTCTTGGCCTTCTCGTTGTCCGAGACGATGAGACGGAGGATACCGAAGTCGGAGGTGTCCGCCAGGGACAGGGCCCGGATGTTGATCCCCGCGTTCTCCAGGGTCTGGGTGACCTCGGAAAGCCGTCCCGCCCTGTTCTCCAGAAAAACCGAGATCTGTTCCACTTTCATGTAACGCCTCCTGTGTGAGGTCTTGGCAGGGCCCTCAATCTTCCAATTGCTGCATTGCTTCAAAAGGTCCAAACTCTCATGGAGGCTCACGAGGTCTCAGTGAAACAACAAAGGTTTCACTGGGGAAACTCCACCCTTGAACCTTTTTTTCGCGCCGTCACTTGAAATGTGAGAACGTCCTGCCGGATAAGGATTTTCTCAACAATCTGCTAAACCCCTCTGTAGTCCACGAGCCGCTGCGCCTTGCCCTCGGAGCGGGCAATAGTCTGGGGCTCGACGAGCTTGATCTGCGCGGTCACGCCGAGGAATTCCTTGATGCTCTTGGTGAGCTTCTGCTCCAGCCGCTGCAGGTGCTTGATCTCGTCGGAGAAGACATTCTCGTCCACCTCCACCTGGATCTCCAGGGTGTCCATGGATCCCTCGCGCCGCAGGATGAGCTGATAATGCGGGCCCACGCCCTCGGTCTCCAGGAGCAGGCTCTCGATCTGGGCGGGGAAGACGTTGACCCCGCGGATGATGAGCATGTCGTCGGTGCGGCCCTGGACCTTGTCCATGCGCATGTGGGTCCGGCCGCAGCGGCAGGGTGTGGCGGTCAGCCTGGTCAGGTCCTTGGTCCGGTAGCGCACCAGGGGCAGGGCCTCCTTGGTCAGGGTGGTGATGACCAGCTCCCCCTGTTCTCCGGGAGGCAGGGGTTCCCTGGTTTCCGGATCGATGATTTCCGCGAGGAAATGATCCTCCCAGATGTGCAGCCCCTGCTGGGCGGTGTTGCACTCCATGGCCACCCCAGGGCCCATGATCTCGGAAAGGCCGTAGATATCCAGCGCGGTCAGCCCCAGCTTGGACTCGATCTCCGCCCGCATCTCCTCGGTCCAGGGCTCGGCTCCGAATATGCCGCAGTGCAGGGCCAGATCGCGGAAGTTGATGCCGGAGCTCTGGGCCACATCGTAGAGGTGCAGGGCGAAGGAGGGGGTGCAGCAGAGCACGGAGGGCTTAAAGTCGTTGAGGAGCATGACCTGGCGCTTGGTCCCGCCTCCGGAGACGGGAAGGATGGTGGCCCCCATCTGTTCCGCGCCGTAGTGAACTCCCAGACCGCCGGTGAACAGGCCGTAGCCGTAGGCATTGTGGATGGTATCCCGTCTGCTGACGCCGGCGGCCATGTAGGAGCGGGCCATGAGCTCTGCCCAGTTGCGGATGTCCCGCCTGGTGTACCCCACAACCGTGGCCTTGCCCGTGGTCCCGGAGGAGGCGTGGATGCGGACCACGTTCTCCTTGGGCACGGCGAACATGCCGAAGGGGTAATTATTGCGTAGATCCTGTTTTTCAGTTAGAGGCAGATACTTGATATCGGACAAGCTGCGTATATGCTCCGGGCGGAGCCCCAGCTCGTCGAATCGGCTTCGGTAGAAGGGGACATTGTAATAGGCCTGTTCGACCATCCTCTGGAGGCGCTTCAGCTGGAGCTCTTCCAGATCCTCCCTGGGCAGGGTCTCATTCTCCACGTCGTAGATCATGGGGGGCGCTCCTTTTGGATTCTGAGGATTGATTTCCGCCGTCCGCCCGCAAAGGGGAGCGTGAACTGGATTGAAGCGAGATCATTGTCGGGGAATACTCCTCAAACGTCAAGACAGGAGGAACGGACACCATCCGTTGCAGAAGGAGGGGGTGGTGATCTATCCTGTGGGCGTGATTGGCGACTTGGCGGTTGATATATGCATGAGGGCTCTTCAAAAGGATGAACCCTTCCAAAAGGTCGACAGGGAGAACGTCATTTTCAAGCAAAGGCCAACCAACAGATGAACATGATGAAGGAAACCATGCACAAAGACGAGGAAACATCAATTCAGGATAAAGCCGCTAGGATCGTGGAGTGGCTCAGGGAGAAGCAGGCGGAGAACGTGCTCAGCCTCGATGTGCGGGAGATCAACTCCTGCACCGAGGCCATGGTCATTGTTTCCGCGCAGAACATGCGCCATGCCCAGGCCCTTGCGGACTGGATCCTGAGCAAGTTCTCCGAGAACGGGATCGAGCTTCTGGGAATCGAGGGATATCACCCCGGGTACTGGATCCTCGTGGACGCCAACGACGTGGTCCTGCACATCTTTCAGCAGGAATACCGCGATTTCTACAACCTGGACGGCCTGTGGCGCGAAGCGCCGCGCCTGGAAGATGACAGGGGAGACGACACAAGTGAAAGCGGATAAGCCGACGCTACTGCTCATACTGGACGGATGGGGTCTGGCTCCCGAAGGGGAGGGCAACGCGATTCACGCCGCGCATACGCCCAATCTGGATCGGGCCCTAACCGATTATCCCAGGGCCGAGCTGGTCTGCAGCGGTGAGGCGGTGGGCCTGCCAGAGGGGCAAATGGGCAACTCCGAGGTGGGGCACTTGAACCTCGGGGCCGGCAGAGTGGTGTATCAGGATATCGTTCGCATCAGCCAGGCCATTCGCGACAACTCCTTTGCCGACAACGAGGTCCTGAATCAAGCCATGGACCGGGCTCTGGAAAACGGGGGCAGCCTGCATCT
>CAYNCR010000069.1:0-4440 GCA_964395575.1 uncultured Desulfohalobiaceae bacterium | reverse complement strand
TGGTCTCCGACGGCGGGGTGCACAGTCATCTGGAGCACCTCGAGGCCCTGCTGCACGTGGCGTCGCGCAAGGGCCTGGGGGACGTTTTGGTCCATGCCGTCCTGGACGGCAGGGACACATCCCCTTTTGCCGGATACGGGTATCTGGAGCGTCTGCTTGCGAGCATGGAGCGCATCGGTGTGGGCCGGATCGCCACGGTCAGCGGCCGCTATTACGCCATGGACCGGGACAAGCGCTGGGACCGCACCCAGCTGGCGTACGAGGCCATCGTGCACGGCAGGGGCGAGACCGCGAGGCAGCCACTGCGGGTCGTGGCCGAGGCCTATGAACGGGGGGTGTCCGACGAGTTCCTTCCGCCCACGGTCATCGTGGACGAGGGCGGCGGCGCAGTGGCCCCCATGCGCCACGGGGATGCGGGATTCATCTTCAATTTCCGGGCGGACCGTGTCCGTCAAATCGCGCAGGCCCTGTTCGATCCCGACTTTGGGGAATTCGACCGGGGAGAGGCCCCTCAGCTGAGCCTTCTGGCCAGCATGACCATGTACGACGCCAGCTTTCCCCTCCCGGTTGCCTTTCCCCAGCAAAGGATGGACAACATCCTGGGCGAGGTCCTCTCCGGATACGGAATGCGCCAGCTGCGCATCGCCGAAACAGAGAAGTACGCCCACGTCACCTATTTCTTCAACGGCGGCAGGGAAGAGCCCTATTCCGGGGAGGAGCGCAAGCTTATCCCCTCGCCTCGGGAAGTGGCCACCTACGATCAGAAGCCGGAGATGAGCGTGCATCAGGTCACGGAGGAACTGGAGCGGCTGTGGAAGGAAGGGGGCTACGACGTCATCGTCTGCAATTTCGCCAACCTGGACATGGTGGGCCACACCGGGGATTTCCAGGCCACTGTCCAGGCCTGCCGGGCAGTGGACGAGTGCGTGGGCCGGGTTATGGACATGGTCCTCGCCGACGGGGGAAGGCTCTTTCTCACCGCGGACCACGGCAACGCCGAGACCATGCTGGATCACGACGGAAAGGTGCAGACAGCCCACAGCTCCAGCAACGTCGCTTTTGTGTGGGTGGAGGGGGAGCCGCCATCCGGGCTGCGCCGGAAGGGGATCCTGGGGGATGTGGCCCCCACGCTTCTGGCGAGCCTGGGCCTAACTCCGCCTGAGGAAATGACCGGACAGAGCATGTACCAATCAGGAGACGCGAACCAATGAGCGAAGCCAATGCATTGTCCCCGGTGAAGCCGGTGGGCATGGAAATCGTCTACTACTACCCCTGTCCCCACTGTGAGCGGAAGGTTCCGCTCATCGCGCCCACGCAGCCCGCCAGGGTGCAGTGCGATTCCTGTCGCGGCCAGTTCCCTGTTGTACCCGCGGACGAGAAGACCATCTCCTTCCTCAAGACGATCATGGATTCGGGCCGGGCGGGTATCGACCCCAGCTTCCTCTGATCGGGCCGGGCAGGATCATTTCGCCTTTCGCACCTTCTTGAGGAAAAATCCGCCTGTTGAACGCTTCGATCCCGGATTCGGCCACGGGAACGCTTGTCCGTTCTGAAGCGGCCTTTTCCGGGGAATCGATAGACAGAGGTGACGATGACCGCAGACAGTGTTCTGAAACTTGTGGGCAACACTCCGCTGGTCCGGATCAGGCGGCTCAATCCCAATCCACGGGTAACCATCTGGGCCAAGCTGGAGAGCTATAATCCGGCGGGCTCGGTCAAGGACCGGGTGGCTGTGGCCATGATCGAGGACGCAGAGGCCAAGGGGGAGCTCTCCCCGGACAAGACCATTATCGAGGCGACCTCCGGGAACACTGGCATCGGCTTGGCCATGGTCTGCGCCGTGAAAGGGTACAGACTGCTTCTCATTATGCCCGAATCCGCCTCCGAGGAGCGAAAGCGGATCATGCGGGCCTACGGCGCGGAAATCTTCCTCACACCGGGCCATCTCGCCACGGACGGGGCGATCGAGGAGGCCTACCGCTTGGCCCGGGAGGAGCCGGAGAGCTATGTCCTGATGGACCAGTTCAACAATCCCGCCTGCGTGGATGCCCACTATCGCGGCACTGCCCCGGAGATATGGGAGCAGACCGCTGGCCGGGTCACCCATGTGGTGGGAAGCATGGGCACCTCCGGATCGGTCATGGGCACTTCCCGGTGGCTGCGGGATCATGCGCCGGAGGTGCGCACCATCGGGATCGAGCCCTACGCCGGGCACGCCATCCAGGGCCTGAAGAACATGCAGGCCTCCTATCCGCCGGGCATCTACGACAAGAAGACCGTGGACCGGATCATCCACATCGAGGACGAGCACGCCTTTGATCTCTGCCGCAAACTGGCACGCACCGAGGGGGTCTTTGCGGGGATGAGCTCGGGCGCCGCCCTTGGCGGAGCCCTTCAACTGGCCTCGGAGCTGGATGAAGGGGAGATCGTGGCCGTTCTGCCCGACGGCGGGGAGCGCTATCTGAGCACCCCTCTTTTTACCTCCCCCCTCAAGCAGGGCATGCGGCTGGAAAACCTGCGGGTGGAGGACAAGGAGTATCTGGATCTGCAGTCGAAGCGCCTGAACGCCTTTACCCCCGGTCCGCCGGCGGATGACTGCGGTGACCTGGAAACCTGGCGCAGGATCGTTTTTCTGGATGTGCTGCAGCGTTACCTGAAGACGCGGGATATGGAGAGCACGGTGTACGTGGGTCTGGCGGATCTGGACGACCAGGCGGTGCTTCGGGCCCGGGAGCAGGGGCAGAGCCTGGAGCGGCATTCCGCGGCCTTCACGGAAAGGGTTCGGGAGCTTGCCGGCAGGCTCGGGACCGAAAGCCTGAGCTTTTGTCCCGCCTCGGGGCAGGAGGAGCTCATGCTCTCCATGTGCCAGCGCCTGCTGGACAAGGGCAGGGGGTACGAGAAGCTGCGCTCCGTGTACTTCGATATTTCCCGGGATCCGGATTACGGCGGATTGGCCGGGACGGACCTGAGCCGCATCAGCTTGGGCAAGACCGTTGACCTGGACGATTATGCCAAGGAGAACCCCGAGGACTTTACCCTGCTCAAGCGGGCCAGCCTGCAGGACATCAAGCAGGGGGAGTACATGCGGACCAAGTGGGGCAATGTCCGGCCCAGCTGGTATCTGCAGATGGCCGCGGCCCCCGGGGATGCCGTGAAAAGCCTGGACTTGGTCCAGGCGGGGGGGACGCACCAGTTCCCCCACCTGGACAACCTGAGGGCCATCTGGTCCGTGGCCGCGGGCGGAGTCCCGCGGATCTGGTCCGTGGTGCAGGGCGGCGTGGGCAGGCAGGAGGACGTATACCTCCCGGACATGGATGCGCTGCTCAAGGAGCGGAACCCCCGGGCGGTCCGCATGTGGCTGCTCTCCAACGCCTACCGCCGGCAGCTCGTGTACAGCAGCAAGAGCCTGGACATGTGGGAGAACAACTGGCGGCGGGTGCAGAACATGGCCGCCAACGCCTACCACCTGGGACGGAACGGCTCGGGCGAGGTGAGCCGGGATGTGGAGCAGACGATCTTTCAGGTGCGGCAGAGCTTCACCGACCTCATCGAGGACGACCTCAGCATCTACCGCTTCTGGCCCGTTCTCTTCGACCTGTGCAAGCGGATCAACGCCCGCTATTCCCGAGGGGAGCTCACATCCGCCGAGGCCGCCAGGGTTCTGGCTCGGCTCCAGGAGCTGGACGCAGTGCTGTACCTTGTGGACTGGAGCCGTATGCCGCTCATGCCCGAAGAAATCCCTGCGGAAACGCAGCAAATGCTCACCGAGCGCGGACAGGCCCAGAAGGATCGGGACTTCTCCCGGGCGGACGAGCTGCGGGATCTCCTCGCGGAGCAGGGCTATATTGTGGAGGATTCGCCCTTCGGGCCCCGAATCTTTGCCGCAGGCTAGACATTGAAGCGGAAGGTGATGATATCCCCGTCCCGGACCACGTAGTCCTTTCCCTCCAGACGGAGGACGCCCTCCTCGCGGGCGTGCTTGAAGCTCTTCAGGCGCTCGAAATCGGACCAGGCCAGCACTTCGGCCCGGATAAATCCGCGCCGAATGTCCGTATGGACCGTTTCCGCTGCCTCTGCGGCATTGCCGCCCCGGGGCAGGGTCCAGGCCCGCACCTCCTTTTCCCCGGCGGTGAGAAAGGTGATGAGCCCGAGCATGCGGTAGGTGCTGGCGATTACCCTGTCCAGGGCGGAGGTCCGGATACCCATGTCCCGGAAGAAGGCTTCCCGCTCCTCGGGATCCTCGATCTCGGCCAGCTCGCGCTCCAGACGGGCCGAGAGGACCAAGTGGCCCTGCGCGGCGCCGTCCTCGGGTGCGGAAAAGGTGTCCAGGTCGGACTCGGCCACGTTCCAGACATAGAGCACGGGCTTGGCGGAGAGGAACTGGAATCCGCGCAGCTTGGGCGCATCGGCGAGGGCTGGATCGGTGCGCAGCGGCTCCTC
>CAYNCR010000068.1:0-11455 GCA_964395575.1 uncultured Desulfohalobiaceae bacterium | reverse complement strand
CAGCGGGGGTGTGGACAGCCTCCTGGCCCTGTGCCTGCTCCGGGAGGAGGGGCGCCGCCCAGAGGCCCTGCACGGCTTCTTCCTGCCCCCGACAGAGCGCGCGATCGCCCTGCGGGACGAGCTGGCCGAGGTCTGCTCCCGCCTGGGCGTTCCGCTGCACACGTATGATTTTAGCGACGAGTTCCACAGCAGGGTGATTACTCCGTTCCTGGAGGAATATGCGCGGGGGGTGACCCCCAATCCCTGCGCCCTGTGCAACCGGCGGATCAAGTTCGGGCTGCTCCTGGACGCGGCCCGTGAGCTCGGCGGGGACGCCCTGGCCACGGGGCACTACGCCCGCGTGACCTCCGAGCCCGCCTTGTATCGGGGTGTGGATCCAGCCAAGGAGCAGAGCTATTTTCTGGCTCGTCTCACCCGGGAGCAGATCGCCCGTGCGATCTTCCCCCTGGGGACCTGGCGCAAGGAGGAGGCCAAAAAGGCCCTGCACGATAGAGTAGGGCCCCCGCCTGCCTCAGGTGAGAGCCAGGAGGTGTGCTTCATCCCGGACAATGACTACCGCCGCTTTGTCCGGGAGCGCGTGGAGGTCCTCCCCGGACCGGGGCCCATCCTGGACAGCTCCGGCCGCCGCCTGGGGGAGCACTCCGGCCTGTACCGCTACACCCTGGGACAGCGTCGGGGACTGGGCATCCCCTACAGCGAGCCCCTGTACGTGCTGCACAAGGACCTGGAAAACAACATCCTGATCGTGGGCACCAGGGACGAGCTTGGCGCCCGGGGATGCACCGTGCTGGAGATGAATTATCTGCTCCGGCCCGAGGACTGGCCGGAGACGGTTTACGTGCAGGGCAACTATCGCCAGGCACCCCGCGAGGCGGTAGCGCATCTGTCCGGAGACCGGGCCGAGGTCCGTTTTCCGAGGCCCGCTCAGCCGCCCACACCGGGGCAGGTGATGGCCTTCTACAACGAGGAGGGCCGCGTGCTTGGAGGGGGGATCATCAGTGAGTGAGTCGCGGCGCTTCTATCTGGTCACCCAGGGCTGCAAGATCAATCAGCACGAGACCCAGGCCCTGCGAGAGGCCTGGACCAGCCGGGGCTGGAGCGAGGCAGCCAGCCCGGCGGAGGCGGACCTCATCCTCATCAACAGCTGTGCGGTCACGCACAGGGCGGTGCGGGATCTGCGCCGCGAGGCCCGGCGCCTCCACCGAGAGAGCCCCGGTGCGGAGATCGCGGTTACCGGATGCGCCGTGCCCGGATTCAGCGAGGAGCTTCGCGAGATTCCCGGTGTGCGGCATCTGGTGGCCCAGCGGGACAAGCAGGAGCTTGTGGCCTGGCCCCAGGGCGAGGCGGACGCGGACAGGGGGCGCCTGGCGGCGCAAAAAAAGTGGCCCCTGGCCATATCCCGCTTCGAGCGGGCCAGACCGGTGCTCAAGGTCCAGGACGGCTGCTCCGCGGGGTGCACCTACTGTTACGTGCCCATCAGCCGCGGCCCCTCCAGGAGCCGCCCACCGGAGGAGATCCTTTCCGAGGCCCTGGATCTCGCGGAGGCGGGATACCGGGAAATGGTTCTTTCCGGGATCAACCTGGGCGGGTACAGGGCTGCAACTGAGGGCATGAGCGATTTCTGGGACCTGGTCGCCTGGCTGGAGGCCCGACTACTGGACCAGGGCCGGTACGGGATCAGGCTCAGGACGAGCTCGCTGGACCCCGCCCTTCTGGGGGACAAGGGTCTGCGCACCCTGGCCGGGAGCGAGCTCCTCTGTCCCCATCTGCATCTGTCCCTGCAGAGCGCGAGCCCGGGGGTCCTGCGGGACATGGGGCGCACCGGGTATTCTCCCGGGGACGTGTCCGCGTTTCTCCGCGAGATTTCCGGGATCTGGCCCGAATTCGCCCTGGGGGCGGACTTTCTGATCGGCTTTCCCGGGGAGACGGAAGAGGATTTCGCGGAGACGCTGGACTTCGTGCGGCACAATCCCTTCACCTACGGCCACGCCTTCACCTTTTCCCCCAGGCCGGGCACGCGGGCCGCCGCATTTTCGGGGACTGTGCCGCAGGAGGCCATGAAGCGGCGAAGCTCGGAGCTGCGCGGGGTGCTCCGGCAGAAGCAGCACAATTTTGAACGGCGTCTGGCCGGCATGGAGCGTCTGCATATGGTGCTGGAGCAGCGCGATCCCCCTGCCGGGCGCTGCGAGTACTACAGCCTGTGCGTGCTGGAGGCGGATCCCGGACCGGAGCGTGAGGGCTCGGTGATCCCCGTTCGGCCGCTTTGTGTCCGGGAAGACGGAATTCTCGTGCGCGAGGAGGCGTTATGAGCAAGCCCAGCGAGCCCGCTCCGGTCCAGCCGGTGGTCTCGGTCATCGGCCGGGACTGGGACGCGTTCTGGCCAGGGCTGCTCCGAAAGATGGAGCGGGAGATCGGGCCGGCGGAGGATGTGACCGATCCCTTTCCCTTCACCGAGACGAGCTACTACGATAGCGAGCTGGGCACGCCCATCCATCGCCGCATAATCGCCTTCGAGGCCCTGATTGATCCGGTGCGGCTGGTTGATATAAAATTGGCCTTCAACGACCTGGAGGCGGAGCACGTCCGCGAGGACGGAACGCGGCGGGTCAACGTCGATCCCGGTATTCTTTCCCTTGAGCGGCTGGTCCTGGCCACGGGCAAGGAGTTTGGCCATCGCATCTATCTGGGCCGGGGCATCTGGGCCGACCTGACCCTGCTCTTCCAGCGGGGCGGCTGGCGGACCCTGCCCTGGACCTACCCAGACTACGCCGGCGAGCGGGTGCAGTCCATCCTGACCCGGATTCGGAGCGCGTACAAGGCCAAACTGCGGGCTCGCTAGGTTCAACGTCCCCAGTTCCCAGTTCAGCGTTTGAAGAGTCGAAGAAGCTTGCGGTTTACGGACCCCCGGTCACTGTTCACGGTTAACGAATCACGAATCACGAATCACGGATAACAGATAACGAGATCCATCTATGTTCAAGAGCATGACCGGATACGGGGCGCACGAGGAGCAGGACGACATCTGCTACCAGCGCTGGGAGATCAAGAGCGTCAACGGCAAGCAGCTCAGTCTGCGGTTCAAGACCCCGCAATACCTGAGCCCCTGGGAGCCGGTCTGGGAGCGCGAGGTCCGCGCCTACGCCTCGAGGGGGCGCGTGGACGCCATGCTCACCCTGCAGATCACCTCCCCGGAGGCCTCGCCCCTCAAGCTGGACCGCGGCGGCCTGGAGAACATGCTGAGTCAGCTGCAGGAGGTGGCCCGGGAAAAGGGGCACGGTTTCACCCCGGACTTTACCCAGATCATGCGCAAATCCAGCCTGTGGCAGGAGACCGCCCTACCGGGGGAGGTCGACCTTGGAGACCGCTTGACCCGGGGCCTGCGACGGGCCCTGGAGGAATGGGACGCCACCCGCGCCCGGGAGGGCGAGGCCATGCAGCGCGAGCTGCAGGACAGGGTGGCTACCATGCGGGGCCAGCTGGAGCGCATCACGGAGATGAGCGGGGAGCTGGCCCGAAACAAGCTGGACAAGCTGCAGCAGCGGGTGCGGGAGCTTCTTCCGGAAGGGTCCGCGGAGATGGACCAGGAGCGGCTCCTGCACGAGCTTGCGCTCTTGGCGGACAAACTGGATGTCTCCGAGGAGCTGTCCCGGCTGGGCACCCACCTGGGCGCCCTGGAGGAGCTCTTGCGGGGCGGCGACGACGAGGGCGGCCGCAAGCTGGACTTCCTGCTCCAGGAGTGTTTCCGCGAGGCCAATACCTGCGGGAACAAGGCCCAGGATGCCCGGGTGAGCCAGGTGGTGGTCGACGTCAAGACCGAGCTGGAGAAGTGCCGGGAGCAGGCTCAGAATCTGGAGTAGGTCTGGGTCGGAGGTCCGAGGTCGGAGATCGGAGGTCGGACCAGACGTCAGACGTCAGAGATCAGAGGTCAGACGCTGGAAGACAGAGGGGAGAGGACGGGAGACGCTTCACAAAGTAGCCAGAATCCCGCCTGTCACTTTCTATCCAAAAGGGAAACCCTGAACCCAGAATGAAGAACGCGGAGCGGAAGGTGGGAAACCAGACGTCACACGTCTGACCTCCGCTGTCTGCGCGTAACACTTCCCACTGGAAACGAGCTGCTTCATACTTTTCACTTTCACACTTTTTACTTTTAACTCGTCGAACCGGAGGGGAGAATGGCCAAGAAACCGCTGGTGAATATCGGATTCGGGAACTACCTGGTGGCGAGCCGGGTGGTGGGGGTGGTCAATCCGGGATCCTCGCCCATGCGGCGCCTGCGGGAGGACGCCCGGGAGAGCGGCCGCCTCGTGGACGCCACGCAGGGCCGCAAGACCCGTTCCATCATCCTCGTCGACTCCAACCATGTCTTTTTGTCCGCGCTTCAGCCGGAGACCATCGGGAGCCGCTTCCCGGTAGGGGGTGAGAGCCATGAGTCCTAGCGCGCAGGGTCTGGCCCTGGTCATCAGCGCCCCCTCCGGAGCGGGCAAGAGCACGCTGGTCCGTCGCCTGCTCCAGGCCTATCCCGAGTTCAGCTTCTCCGTTTCCTGCACCACGCGCGCCCCGCGTGAGGGGGAGATGGACGGCAGGGAGTACCATTTCCTCTCCAGAGAGCGCTTCGAGGAGCTCATTGGACAGGGCTACTTCGCGGAATGGGCCGAGGTGCACGGCAACCTCTACGGCACGCCCCTGGAGAGCGTGGAGGAGATCCTGGGCAGCGGCGGGCACCTTATCTTCGACATCGACGTGCAGGGGGCGGCGCAGCTGCGCTCGACCTTGAGCAGCGGGGCGTTCGTCTTCATTCTCCCCCCGTCAGTGGAAGAGCTTCGGTACAGGCTCACCGGCAGGGGGAGCGACGCGGACAGCACCATCGCCCGCCGCCTGGAGGACTCCCGCAAGGAGCTCGAGCATGCCCCGCGCTTCGACTACTGGATCGTGAACGACGATCTGGACCGCGCCTTTGACGAGCTTTGCTGCGTGTACAGGGCGGAATCCTGCCGCTCAAAGCGCAACCCGCAGCTGTACGAGAGGCTGATGCAGGGGGCGATGGATTAGCTAAACGCTGTATGTTTGAAGCGTCCAACGCCGCGTAATCCCCTCTGGAGTCTTCACGCCGCGCCTCCGCGTCGCTGCGCGAGACCCTCTTCAATCTGAAACCGAATACGTGACGAACGGAACATCATGGTGCAAAGCTGCCAGTGGCGGATCAAGCGGGGCAACGGCCGACCCGAGCCTGACGAAATAGAGAGATGGGCCGGTGAGCTGAACATTTCCTCCTTCCTGGCCAGGCTCCTCTGGCGCAGGGGGCTGACCGATCCCCGCCGCATGGAGGTCTTTCTGGGGCCCAATCTGCGTCATCTCCCCGGGATCGGGGAATGGCCGGAGCTGGACCGCGCCGCGGACGTCCTGGCCCAGGAGCTCGGCGAGAGCCGCACCCTGGCGGTGTGGGGCGACTACGACGCGGACGGGGTCACCGCGACCGCCCTGGTGCTGCATTTCCTGCGCAGACGGGGCTACGATGCCGTGCCCCACATCCCGCACAGGCTCACCGAGGGGTACGGGCTCAATTTCGAGGGACTGGAACAGCTGGCCGCCTCAGGAGCGGAGTGCCTGCTCACCGTGGACTGCGGCGTGGCTGATGTGGAGGGGGTGGAACGGGCCCGCGAGCTGGGCATGTCCGTGGTGGTCACGGACCACCACCAAGTCGGGGAGACCCTGCCCGCCGCCCGCGCCCTGGTCAATCCCAAGCTGGAATCTGGAGTTTATTCCGGCGCCGCTGGAGTAGGGGTGGCCTTTCTGCTCATGGCGGCCCTCAACCGCAAGCTCCCCGGCGATCCCGTGGACATGCGGGAATACCTGGACCTCGTCGCCCTGGGCACGGTGGCGGACGTGGTGGAGCTGACCGAGGAGAACCGGATCCTGGTCAAGAACGGCCTGCTCCTGCTGGAGGAGGCCAAGCGGCCGGGCATCTTCGCCCTCAAGGAGGCGAGCGGCCTGCCCGCCACCTCTGCGGTGGGAAGCGGGCAGGTGGGATTCAGCCTGGGCCCGCGCATCAACGCCGCGGGCCGCATGGGCGATCCGAGCACCGCACTGGAGCTCCTCCTTGCGGAGGATCTGGACACCGCCCGGGAGCTGGCCCAGACACTGGAGCAGTACAACCAGAAGCGCCGCAGCCAGGAGGACACCATCCTGAAACAGGCCCTGGAGCAGGCGGAGCAATGGAAGGACTCCCCGGGCCTGGTGCTCTTCGACCCGGAGTGGCACGAGGGGATCATCGGCATCGTCGCCTCCCGCGTCCGGGAGCGCTACTACCGGCCCACGATCCTGCTTGCCAGGGACGGGGAACAGCTCAAGGGCTCCGGCCGGAGCATCGACGAGTTCGATCTGTTCAGCGGCCTCTGCGAGTGCCGGGAGGATCTGGTGCGCTTCGGGGGTCATCCCCAGGCCGCCGGGGTCAGCCTGAGGGAGGGAGATCTGGACGCCTTCCGGGAGAGCTTTTGCCAAGCGGTGCGGCAGCAGGTGGGCGAGTGCCTCCCGGAGCCGAGCCTCTATCTGGAGGCGGAGCTGGGCCTGGACCGGGTGGATCTGACCCTGGTCAAGGAACTGGAGCTGTTGCAGCCCTTCGGGGCGGGCAACCCCGAGCCCCTGTTCTGTTCCAAGCCGCTGAAAGTGCAGCGGCACAAGGTGTTCAAGAACAACCACGTCTCCCTGGAGCTTCGGGACGAGCAGGCCCAAAAGACCATGCAGGGCAAGGCCTGGAGACAGGCCGAGACCCTGGGCCCGGAAATCTCTGGCAAAAACGTCCGCCTCGCCTTCACCCCCCGCCTGAATACCTACAACGGCCTCGTGGGCATCGACCTCCAGGTCCGCGACTGTCGCCTCATCTCCAATAAGAGCTGAAGAGTGCCTCTCGCCCGCTCGAAGACTCGCTCGAGGCGCGGAGCCCGCGGAGAAGATTTCTTCGCTCTCTGTGCCTCATTTCTTCCCTTCTTCTCCAAGGGAGGGGGACGCTTCCGCTTTACATCTCTCACAAAAAAATTGGCCGTTGTAGATAAGTCGAGGGCTGGACAAAGTATCGTTCAACTGTTACATGAAACAAAATTTATACACCGTAACAGTAAGGCAGGTTTTTATGGCTAGCCCTGGTTCCAAGAGAGTTCGAAAGCATCGAGAAAGTCTCCGGGCTTCCGGGCTGCGGCCGGTGCAAATTTGGGTGCCCGACACCCGGAGAGAGGGGTTTGCCGAGGAATGTCGTCGGCAAAGCAGGCTTGTGAGTCGTGATCCCCAGGAAGCCGAAGTCCTGGAGTGGATCAAGAATGTATCCGATAGAGATGGGTGGGAATGAAGCGGGGCGATATTATTCCGGTTGTGCAGCCTGGAGCATACGGAAAACCGCGTCCGGCCCTGTTGATTCAGTCGGACTTCTTTCTGGAAGTTCATCCCTCCTTCACGATCCTGCCCCTCACAAGCACTCTTCGGGGTGCGCCGTTATTCCGGCTTCGTGTGGAGCCATCAGAGGACAACGGGTTGAAAAGCACCTCGGAAATCATGGTGGATAAGATTACCACTGTCCCCCGGGAAAAAGCCAATGCTGCATTCGGTCATCTTGAGGATGAATACTTGAAGGAAGTGGAACGCCTTCTCGCTGTCTGGCTGGGTATCGCCAGGTGAAGAAAGTTGGGCTCATCGGTTCACGCGTAATTCTCTGTTTTTGAGCCGCCAAGTCGCCCCGGTGAAATCTTCTCCGCGCCTCCGCGCCTCTGCGCGTTCTATTCTTGCCGAATACATGAGGATTTCAAAATTTTGCAGCAACGAAGGAGATGGGTGCGTTTTCGTTCAAACCCCTATTCCTCGAATTGAAGATAGTCCCCGATCACGACCTTGAGGCCGAACCCCGGAAAGCTCACCTTGTACTTGTTGGGCGGGATGAACTGCACCACCTTGCCCCTGCCGAAGATCCGGTGCTTGCAGTATCCGTTGGAGCTGCCGCTCGCGGCCTCCTCCCGCGACCCCGCCTGCTCCGTTTTCCCCGAGCCCCCCGCGGCGATCGAGGGGCCTCCGGAAGAGAGGCCCGTGGTGAAGCTCTCGGTCATCTGTTCCATGCTCTCCCGGTCCAGCTCCTGGAGGAAGGGGCTCGGCGTGGCCGGGGTGCTTATCCCCTGGTTGCGGTTGTGCAGGGAGTGGGGTGCGGACAGGGCCAGGTAGCGCCTGGCTCGGGTGCAGGCCACGTAGAAGAGCCTGCGCTCCTCCTCCATGGCCTCGCTGTCCATAAGGGCGTGCTTGGAGGGGAAGCGCTCCTCCACGAGGTCCAACACGATCACCGCGCCCCATTCCAGCCCCTTGGCGGAGTGGATCGTGGACAGGGTCAGCTTGTCCTGCAGCGGGTCCGCCTCCCCCATCTGTTCCGGCGGCTCCAGGCTCATGTCCGTGAGGAAGACGTCCAGCCCGCTGTAGGATGAGGCCACCTGGTGCAGCTGGTCCAGGTCGCTCTGGCGCTTGGGGTAGTCGTCCGGATAGGCCCTCTTCAGCTGGGGCTGGTACTGCTCCAGCAGGCTCTCCAGGATGTAGTAGGGAGTGTCCTGCTTGTTGCGGAATTCCTGGAGGATATTGAGCGTGTCCCGCAGCTCCTCGGCCTTGCCGCACTGCTTCTCCACGTACTTTTTGTCCCCCTCCTGGACGGCGCGATAGAGCTTTTCGCTCGTCTTGGGGCCCACGTTGGGGATGAGGGACATCACCCGCTGCCAGGCCGGCAGATCCCCGGGGTTCTGGATCAGGCGCAAATAGGCCAGTACGTCCTTGATGTGGGCCGCCTCGGTGAACTTCATGCCCCCGAACTTCTGGTACGCGAGCCCCGCTTTATTCAGCTGCACCTCCAGGTGGTAGGTGTGGAATCCGGCACGCGCAAGGACGGCGATATCCTGCAGGTCGAAGTCGCGCTTGAGATCAAGGATCTTGTCCAGCGCGACCCTGGCCTGGGTCATGTCGTTCAGGGGGGACAGGAGCTGGGGCTTGGGCCCGTCCAGGTTCTGGGAGAAGAGGCGCTTGTCGTACTTCTCCCTGGCCCCGGCCAGGATCTCGTTGCACAGGCCCAGGATGGGCTGGGTGGAGCGGTAGTTCTGCTCCAGCTTGATGACCCGGCACTGCGGATAGTCCTGGGTGAAGCCGAGGATGTTGCCCACCGTGGCGCCGCGGAAGGAGTAGATGGACTGGGCGTCGTCGCCCACGGCCATGACGTTGCCCTCATCCCCGGCAAGCAGGCGGACCAGCCTGCCCTGGACCAGGTTGGTGTCCTGGAACTCGTCCACCATGATGTATTCGTGGCGCATGCGCAGGAAATCGCGGATCTCCTCGTTCTCCAGCAGGAGCCGCTCCAGCAGGAAGAGCAGGTCGTCGTAGTCCACCAGGGAATGGCTCGTCTTGTATTCCTGGTACAGGTCCGCGATGCGCTGGATCTCGTCGTAGTAGACCAGCAGATGGCTGGAGTCCCGGGCCAGGACCTCCTCCAGGGAGAGCTCCTTGTTCCGGCTCTTGCTGATCAGGGAGTAGATGGTTCCCTTCTTGGGGAAGCTGCGGTCCTTGCGCCCAATCTCGTTGGCCTCCTTGACCTGCTTCACGATCTCCTCCGAGTCCGGCCGGTCCAGGATGGTGAAGCGGTTCTTCAGGCCCACCGCCCCGGCGTAGCGGCGCAGGATGAGATTGGCGAAGGAGTGGAAGGTCCCGCCGGTCACGCCGTGCAGGCCCTGGCCCAGCAGATGGCTGGCCCGGGTGAGCATCTCCCGCGCCGCCTTGCGGGTGAAGGTGAGCAGCAGGATGGACTCCGGGTCCACCCCGAGCTCTGCGAGATGGGCCAGGCGGTAAACTACGGTGCGGGTCTTGCCGCTTCCGGCTCCGGCGATGACCAGGACCGGGCCCTGCAGGGTGGTGACCGCCTCCAGCTGGGAGGGGTTGAGGTCGTTTTCCAGGTCGAGTTGCATATGGTCTCAGGTGATGATCAGATTTTGGGGGTTGTGGAAGAAGGTGAGCATTTCCTGTCCCGCCTGGCGGACCGAGGCGACATCTGCTCCCGAGCTGTCCGCGAAGAAGGCGTCGTCCGCGGTGTGCGTGCCGGTTCGGCCGAAGCGGCCAAAGACGTCGCCGCGGTTGAACTTGGCCTTGAGATCGTAGCCGCGCGAGGGGAGGCAGACCAGGTCCGGCATGTGCGGAAAGGGGCAGTCCGGGTAAATGTCCTCGCCCCTGAGCACGTCCTCGAAAACAGGGTCCTCGCCGCGGGTCAGGCCGGAGAGGGCATCCGCGATCTCCTCGCGGAGGCTGCTCGCCTCGGCAGGGGAAAGGCTCCCCTTGGCGAAGCGGTCGGCCCGGTGCATCACGATCCGGCCCGGATCCAGGGCAAAGGCCTTGCTCCCGGGCCCGATGATCGAGGCGTCGGTTTCGTTCTCCGGTTCGCCCTGCAGATGGAGCAGGCCCGCCTCGCTGAGCCAGGCGTTCAGGTCCACCTCGGTGCCGAGCTCCGCGAATCCGTGGTCCGCGAGGGTTAGGAGGCGCTTGGGCTCGGGCAGGGCCTCGTACCGCTCCAGCACCTCCTGGATCAGGCGGTCCATGTGGCGCACCACCTCCAGGCAGTGCCCGTGCCAGGGGTCGTTTTTATCGCGCAGGGAGGGGAAGAAGAAATGGCCCAGGCGGTCCATTTCCGTGAGCACGAGCACGAAGAGGTCGAAGGCCAGATCGGGCCAGAAGAGCTCCAGGGCCCTCTGCCGGGAGCGGAGGGTGGCGTGGAGCTCGGAGAAGAGGTGTTCCGCCTCCAGGCGGCCCTGCCTGGTGTCCGCCTCGAGCTTGTATCCTTCCGAGGCGAGCATGGTGCCCATGATCTTGGGATAAACCGCTCCGGACAGCTCCGGGGCGGGGAAGCCGGAGACCAGGATGCCGTGCACCGGCCAGGCCGGGTAGGTGCCCGGCAGATTGATGATCTTGCTAAAGCGCCCCTCGCGCCCCAGCTTGTCGAAGACGCTCTCGCAGCGCACCTGGGTGGAGTCGGTGAAGTGCAGGGAGTAGCGTCGGGGATCCAGCTCGGTAAAGCCGAATATGCCGTGCGTCTCCGGGCCGGACGCGGTATAGAAGGAGGTCCAGTTCACCGGGGAGAGCTCGGGCAGATCGGAGCGGATGGGGTGGCTGGCCTGCATCTGCAAGAGGGCTTTGATGCCGGGCAGATCGTGCCGGGCGGTCAGATCCCTTGCCAGGCTGTGGGGCAGGCCGTCCAGCCCGAGGACGATCATTCTGGGCCGTTTGTGCGAAATCATTGGCGCAATGTAGCAGGAAAGCGCGCTATTGGCTAGGAGAGAAGGCAGCGTAAACATTCACAGGGTTACTCTAGGCAAGGATTCAGAGGGTTAACCGCCGTTCGCTCACGCTCACTCGACAATGGGGACCCAGAGGGACGTGATTGGCAAGCGGAGCTTGCCTG
>CAYNCR010000067.1:0-11766 GCA_964395575.1 uncultured Desulfohalobiaceae bacterium | reverse complement strand
CCAGCCGCGGACCCTGTGCATCACCTGCTCGGCGACTTGCTTCGGTTTTCTCCCGTGAACAAGCTCCTGCTCCAAAAGCTGTTGCACCTCGGCCTCGGGAGTCGGCTCTCCTTCCTTTTCCGGAGGGCCGATAAGAACAGTGAATTCACCGCGCGGTTCCCTGGGAAGCTTCTCCCACTCCCCCAGCATTAAGAAGATAAATTCTTCATGCTGTTTGGTCAATTCTCTTGCCAAACACGCCTCTCTGGGTCCCAGACACTGCCGGGCTGTTTCCAGCGCCGCCCGGATTCGCGACTTGCGCTCAAAAAAGACGAGCGTGGTGCGCACATCCGCGAAAGGCTGCAGGAGCCGTTGCCGCTCCCGTTGCTTGCGGGGCATGAATCCCAGAAAGGTATAGGGCTGCGGGGGAAGGCCGCTGGCCATGAGGGCGACAGTGGGCGCGCTGGGTCCGGGAACGGGCTCCACGCGGAAGCCGTGTTCACGGCAGGCTCGAACCACGCGATATCCCGGATCGGAGACGAGCGGGGTTCCCGCGCTGGAGACCAGGGCCAGCTCCCTGCCCCGGCTCAGATGGTCCAGAACGATTTGTACCCGCTGTTCCTCGTTGTGCTCGTGGAGGCTGAGGTAGGATTGGGGAACGATGTCCAATTGTTGCAGGAGCAGGCCGGTTCTCCGTGTGTCCTCAGCCAGGATGGTCTCCGCCCTGGTCAGGATCTCGAAGGCTCGCCGGCTCAGATCACCAAGGTTGCCAATTGGCGTGGCGACTACAAAAAGCCGTCCCGTCGTCGCCGTGGGAGATGACGTCTCGGTCATGCCGGATCTCGCAGCCTCCCTCCTGCAGGCTCACACTCAAGAGGTCGAAGCGGCAGGGGCGCGTCCAGAGGTCGTTCTGGCTCAGATAGAGGCTGGCAGCCCGCACCAATCTGCGCCTTTTCTTGGGGGTCAGGGCATCCCCGGGCAGACCGAAGTTCGTGTCCTCGCGGGTCTTGACCTCGACGAAGACGATATCCTTCCCGCTGGAGCAGATCAGATCAATCTCGCCTTGCCTGCTGCGCCAGTTTCTGGAGAGGACGGAAAAACCGCGGCACTCCAGATAGGCCGCGGCCATTACCTCACCGGCTCGTCCGCGTCGTAGATGCCTGGCAGGCACTGCCTCGCCTCCTGGGAACAGGCCTCCTTGACTGGCCTGAAGCTTTGGCGGTGCATGGGGCAGGGACCGAGGCGACGCAGGCAATCCAGGTGCTCCGCGGTGCCGTAGCCCTTATGCCTGCCGAACCCGTATCCGGCGTACTTCTTGTCCAGCTTGGCCATCAGCCTGTCCCGAAAGGTCTTGGCCAAAATGGATGCCGCGGAGATAGCCGGGACGGTGCGGTCGCCCTGCTTGACGGATTCGCTGGGAACGGGCCCGGGAAGCCGGTGGGTGCCGTCCACAAGCACCTTGTCCGGTTGGCACCACAGAAAGCGGACAGAGCGTTGCATGGCCCACAGCGTGGCCTGCAGGATGTTGATCCGCTCAATCTCCCGGGGCCATGCAAGGCCTATGGCCCAGCTCCGGGCCTGCGTCTTGATCCGACGCTCCAGATCCTCCCGTTGGGCGGGTGTCAGACGCTTGGAATCCGTGAGCCCGGAAAGGGGATCTTCCTGGTGAAGCACAACTGCCGCGGCGACAACCGGGCCGGCCAGGCAGCCCCGGCCGGCCTCGTCCACTCCGGAGAGGATCTGGTCACGCGCGGCCACGCTGAATCCCCAGCGTTACCGGTTTTCCCTGGTCTTGAGTCGGGCCTGCTTGTGCTTGAGGTCGCGCAGGAAGTAGATCCGGCTCTGGCGAACCTTGCCCCGGCTTACCACCTCGATCTTTTCGATGGAGGGCGAGTGCATGGGGAAGACGCGCTCCACGCCGATCCCGCCGGAGACCTTGCGCACGGTGAAGGTGGCGTTGTTCCCGGATCCGCGCTTGCGCAGCACAGAGCCACGGAAAACCTGGATCCGCTCCTTTTCCCCTTCAACGATGCGCAGATGCACGTCAACAAGATCGCCCGCCCGGAATTCCGGTACGTCGATCCGCATCTGCTCCCGCTCTATCTTGTTCAATACGGAATCCATAAGCTGGGCTCCTTATCTGTTATCCGTTATCTGTTATCGGGTATAAGCCGTTGGAAAGGAAAAAAGCAGAAGCGTTTCCATTACGGCCAAGTGGCCCATCTCGAATACCAAAAACACCGAAATCTTGACTCCGACCTTCGACTTCCGTCTTCTGTCTTATCTATTCCGTCTTCTGTCTTCTGATGTCTGACGTCTGGCATCTGTCTTCTGGCTTCCGATCTCCGTCCTCTGTCTTCTGACCTCTGACGTCTGACCTCTGACCTCTGACGTCTGTCTTCCGTCTTCCGTCTTCTGATGTCTGACCTCTGACGTCCGATCTCCGATCTCACCACACATCTCCCAGAATCCGGTCGATGGTGATGGCGGCTGCGGAACGCACAGAAAGGTGACGATACTCGCCAAAGGGCCGCAGCGGCCGCAGCAGCGCGTCGGCTCGTTCAAGGACCTCGCGCGCCAGGCCGTATCCCGTTCCCAGAAGCAGAATCACCGGCCGCTCGCGGAGAAGGCGCCGCAAGTCCTCGGGTGTGGCAGCCCCCTCGTCGCGCGCGCTGGTCGCGGCCACGAAGGGCTCCTGCCCGCAGCGCCGCCGGACTTTCTCAACTGCCTGCTCCAGATCGTCGAGGACCTGAACCCGCTCGATGGCCCGCGCTCGGGTCGCGTTGGCCTCCCCTCCGGGGCCGTTCTCGGTCCAGTGTCGCAGCAGGCGCGCGGCCAGATCCTGCTGGTCCCTGAGAGGGGTAACCAGATAATAGCGCGGCAGCCCGTACGTCCGACAAACGCGGGCTATATCGTGAATATCCAGATTTGTCAAAGAGACAGTGCATATCTCCCCGTGTTTGTTCACCACGGGGTGGTGCAAAAGCACCGGATAGAGATTGCGTCCGGGCCGCGACCAGGGAATCTGCCGGAGCCAGGTATAGTCCGCGGGTTCCAGGCGGCAGCGCTGCAAAAGCTCCGGTCTTTGACGCAGCGTGGTCAAAAGGGATTGGTGTCTGCGCCACTGGTCCACACCGCCGTGGTCGCCGGAAAGCAGGATTTCCGGGACCTGAATGCCGCAGTATTCCCGGGGCCGTGTATAGTGCGGATATTCCAGAAGGCCGCTGTTGAAGCTCTCCTCGTCAGCGGATTCCTGGCGCCCCATGAAATGCGGTTGCAGCCGGGAGACGGCCTCGACAAGGCACAGGGCAGCCGCCTCGCCGCCCCCCAGAACAAAGTCCCCGATGCTTACGGGCTCGATGTCCTCGATGTCCAGCAATCTGGCGTCGATCTCCTCATAGCGGCCGCAGATGAGGGTTAAGATCTGCTCTCCGGACAGCTCGCGCACCTTTTCCTGATCCAGCGGTCTCCCCTTGGCGGAAAGGAGCAGCTTCCTGCCCGGGCTGGATAGGCTCTTCAGGGCCCGGTGCACCGGCTCCACAGCCATGACCATACCCGGCCCGCCCCCATAGGGGCGGCCGTCCACCCGGTTGTGCCTGTCCAGGGTGTAGTCCCGTGGATTCACCAGATCGACGGAAACAATGCCGCTTTCTCTGGCTTTTTCCATGAGGCCGGTCCCGAGCGGGGAATGGAAATACTCCGGAAAGAGGCTCAGGATATTGCAGTGCATGGACCCAGTGTCTTGTCAAGTTTCAATTGTCGCAAAAGAGGCATGCACACAACAATCTGCGGAAAAGAAAACGTGACTATTCACCACCTTGCCGAACCGTAAGCCGACACGGGATGGTGAATAGTTACAAGAAAACAATGATTTCGTGGGACAAGACACGAGCGGTATCAGGATGCGCTAGCGGATCACCCCTTGACTCCATAGACCTCCAAAAGCCCCTGTGGAGGATCGATAACCACCTCTCGGGTATGGAGATCCATTTCCGGAACGAGCTCATCCCGAGCCGGGAAGAGCACCTCGTTCCCCTCGCGGGTGCGGATGGTCCACATTTCCTGTCCGGCGACCTCGTCCGCGTTCTCCAGAGTGCCCAGGCGGGATCCATCCGGCAGGTACACGGCGAATCCGGCCAGGTCGCTCAAATAGACCTCGTTGGGCTCGAGCTGGGGCAGATCACGCTTACGGACCCATATTTCGGCGTTTGCGTGATCCAGGGCCCGTTGTCTGGATTCGATCCCCTCCAAACGGAGCAGGATCTGTTCCTCGGCGTAGCGAACACTCACGATGAGGAACTTGTGCGGACGTCTTCCCTCGTGCTTGAGGTACACCCGGGACAGGGACTCAAAGAGAAAAGGGGAGTCGGCATAGCTCTCTACCCGGAACTCCCCTTTCAGGCCGTGTGGCTTCCGAACCCTGCCCAGAGTCAGAAAGGCGGACTGGGACATAGGCTCCAGCGGAAATCTATTCCAGGATTTCCAGGACCACGCGCTTCTGCGCCTTGGTGGAAACAGCTCCGAGGATGGTGCGCATCGCCCTGGCAGTGCGTCCCTGTCTCCCGATCACCTTGCCCAGATCCTCCTTGGCGACCCTGAGCTCGATCACGGAAGTCTGCTCTCCCTCGACTTCTGCCACGTCGACGGCATCGGGATTATCCACTAAAGCCTTGGCGATGTACTCGATGAGTTCCTTGAACATAACGCACCTCCACTTCTGCTTCGGGGTTGTTGCCGGCCGCTATGTCCCAGCTGCTGACTTCTTCCGTTAGCTCTGCGCGTAGAATCCAACCCGCTGCAACAGGGAACGAACGGTCTCCGTAGGCTTGGCTCCCTTGTCCATCCACTGCTTGGCCTTTTCCTGATCGACCTTGAGCTCCTGGGGGTTCTGCATCGGATTGTAGTGTCCCAGGAAATCGAGGAACTTGCCGTTCCTGCGGGCCTGGCTGTTCACGGCGACAATCCGGTAAAACGGACGCTTCTTGGAACCCATTCGGGTCAATCTGAGTCGTAGGGCCATCCTATTCCTCCATAGTATTTATTCATTTGCTCTGTGTCAAAGCAATCCACCCTAAAAAGAGGGACTTTTTCGCGACCGATCCCGAAGCAGTATCGCGAAGTGCCTTGTGCGCTCTTTCCGACTACTTCTTTTTCTTCTTCTTTTCCCGTTTCTTCTTCTGGGGACTCTTCTTGGTAGTCGAAGAGCCCTTGCCCTTTCCCGAGGCCATTCCGCCGCCCATGCCGGCGAAATCCTCCATTCCGGGCATTCCGCCGCCCATGCCGGCCATTTCGGCCGCGCCGCCCTTGTTCTTCTTCCCGGAGACCTTCTTCATCATCTTCTGCATCTGACTGAACTTCTTCAGAAGATCGTTCACATCCTGCTGGGTGGTGCCGCTGCCCTTGGCGATGCGGTTCTTCCGGCTCGCGTTGAGCGCTTTGGGTCGTTTCCGCTCCCAGGGCGTCATGGAATTGATGATGGCCTCGATCCTGGAGAGCTCATTTTCCGGCATCTGCACGTCCTGCAGCTTCTCCCGCATCTGGCCCATGCCCGGCATGAGCTTGAGCAGGCCGTCGATGGAGCCCATCTTGCGGATCTTCCGCATCTGGGAACGGAAGTCCTCCAGATCGAAACTGGCCTTCTCCATTTTGCGCTGAAGGGCCTCGGATTCCTCCTCGTCGTATTCGCTCTGGGCCTTCTCGATCAGGGTCAGGACATCCCCCATGCCCAGAATGCGATTGGCGACGCGATCCGGATGGAAGGTCTCCAGGTCCTCGATCTTCTCCCCCACGCCCACGAACTTGATGGGCCGCTCCAGCATGGTGCGGATGGACAGGGCAGCTCCGCCGCGGGCATCGCCCTCCATCTTGGTCAGGATCACCCCGGAGAGATCCAGCCGCTCATGGAAGCTCTGGGCCACGTTCACCGCGTCCTGACCGGTCATGGAATCGGCCACGAGAAGGATCTCCCTGGGCTGGACACGCTCCCGGATCGCGGCGAGCTCCTGCATGAGCTCCTCGTTGACATGGAGCCTGCCCGCGGTGTCCAGAAGCACAACGTCCGAGCCGTTGCGACCGGCCTCCTGCACCGCCCTGTCGCAGATGTCCACCGGATTGTCCTGCGAGGTGGAGGGATGGACCGGCACCTCGAGATCGGCACCGAGCTGCTGCAGCTGGTCGATGGCGGCGGGGCGGTATACGTCCGCCGGCACCATGTACGGGGAAAGCTCCATTCCCCGCAGATGCTGCGCGAGCTTGGCCGCGGTCGTGGTCTTTCCCGAGCCCTGCAGGCCCACGAGCATGATCACGCCGGGCGAGCCCTTGAGGTTCAGGGGCTCGTTCGCTCCGCCCAGGAGCTCCACGAGCTCCTCGTGAACGATCTTGACCACCTGCTGACCAGGAGTCAGGCTGGCCAGGACCTCCTGATCCAGAGCCCGCTCGCGGACCTTCTCGATAAAGTCCTTAACCACGCGGTAGTTGACGTCCGCCTCCAACAGGGCGAGACGCACCTCGCGCAGGCCTTCCTGGATACTCTTTTCATCCAGGCGGCCCTTGCCGCGGAATCGTTTGAAGACGCCTTCGAGGCGTTCGGAGAGATTGTCGAACATACGCACCAGCTTGCCAGAGGTCAGAAATCAGAAGTCAGAGATCGGATGTCGGACGTCGGATACCGGAGATCAGAGACATGATGCGGGATCCCGGAGTAAAGGGATGAGTCCTGGGAGCTTCGTACCCGCCGGGACATTCCTCTTGGCTGCGCCACGCCCGGTCCATCCGTAGAATCAAGGACAAAATATATTTGTTTACTCGATTGTCCGGCTTTCGTCAAACAGGGATCGGGAGGCGGGATACGGGAAACAAAGAGTCCCAAACCAAGGATCAAGGTCAAGGTTCATGAGGCCTCCAGCTCATGGCTCATTGTTTTTTTACTTATCCCCCATCCTTTCCATGGCCTTCTGGAATCCGGGTGCGGAATTGTCGATTACCCTGTCCGGGACGCAGAAGGAGAGGCGGAAGTGGCCCGGTCCACCGAATCCCGAGCCCGGTACGGCCAGGACCAGCTCGTCCTGCAGGATGCGGGTGAACTCCACGTCGTCCCCACCCGGTGCCTTGGGAAAGAAGTAGAATCCGCCCTTGGGCGCGTGGAACTCGTATCCGGCCTGGCTCAGGATGTCCGCGAGCTTGTCCCTGCGCCTGACATAGACCGAGGTGTCCACCTCCTCGCCCAGGGCCTCGTCGATGACCTGCTGGCCCAATGTAGGGGCGTTGACGTAGCCCAGAATACGGTTGGTGTAAACCAGCCCGTCCATGAGCTCGGTCTTGTGGGGCATATCCGGGTGGAGCAGGACGTATCCGATCCGCTCCCCTGCCAGGGAGAGGTTCTTGGAGAAGGAGCTGATCACCACGCTGTTCTCAAAGTACTGAAGCACCGAGGGGACCTCGTGCCCATCAAAGGTCAGAAAGCGATAGGGCTCGTCGGAGACGAGGAGCACGGGCCGCGAGCTCTCGGCGTTCTTGCGCCGCAACAGATCGCCCAGCTGTTTCAGCTCGCTCTCGGAGTAGACCTGGCCCGTGGGATTGTTGGGGGAATTGATCAGCACCATGCGGGTGCGCTCGGTAAATGCCCGCTCTAGGGCCTCGAGGTCCAGACTGAAGTCGCCCTCCCTGGCGGGAACGGGCTTGAGCGTTCCCCCGTGGTTGGAAAGATAGAAGCCGTACTCCACAAAGTGCGGAGTGGGACAGATCACTTCCTCCCCGGGCTCCAAAACGGCCCGCAGCAGACAGTTGATTCCGCCCGCGGCCCCGCAGCTGAGCATCACGTCCTCGCGCGCAACGGACACGCCCTGCTCCTGGGTCAGATACTCCGCCAGCCGGTCCCGCACTCCGGGAAATCCCGGATTGGGCATGTACCCGAAGCAGTAGGGCTCCCCGGCCCTGGAGGCGATCCGTTCCAGCCCGCGCCGGACGCCCTGGGGCGCTGGAAGATCCGGATTCCCCAGGCTGAAGTCGCACACCCTGTCCTCGCCGTGTTTTCGCTTCAGCTCGGCCCCCGCGTCGAACATCCGCCTGATCCAGGAGCTCTTGTTCAGAAAATCGCCGATCTGCTGAGAAAGCACAGCCATAGCTACCTCGCGTTGATATGGGGTTCTATCGAATCCGCCGCGTTCGCCTGACATAAACTGGAAGGCGCTGCTGCGGCGCCTGGACAAAAAACGGTTTGTGGTGCATCGTACTTTGTGGCTTGAAAGCGGAAAGACAAAGTAACTATTCAGCACCTTGCGGAACCGTAAGCCGACACGGGATGTTTTGCCTCATGCAGCTCCGACTCTGGTTTTTCTAACGCTCGCCACGTGGGGGCATCCCTGCCCCCACCCGACTCTCGGTGGCTGCTGTTTTCCGAAACCTGGCAAAATTTCCCGAGCAACACATCTATTGGCCATTTGAAGCATCTTCACGGTCGGGTTTCCCCCACGTGGCGAGCGAAGAAAATCTGGCATAGTCTCCGCTGAAATGATTCAAAACACTCCGAGTCGGCTTACAATGATCAGTGGAGAGGTGAATAGTTACAAGACAAAAAACGTTCATCCCGCCGGAGCGCGAGGGGACGGTTCCCCGCGGAACGCCCAGGCACAGCGCACGCGATGTAATCCTAAATCAAAGAGCACACGGTGTAAATCGTGAGCAAGACGGCCCTGCCCTATGAGCGAAGATCTGGACATCATCCTGAACAAGGTCGGCAGCGGAGAGCTCACTCCGGACGAGGCCAGGGAGCGGCTTCGGCACTACCCCTACAAAAAGCTCGCCCACGGGGTCTGCGTGGATCCGCATCGCGGCTTGCGCACAGGCCAGGCCGAGGTGGTCTACGGCGGGGGCAAGTCGCGGGATCAGCTCAGGGAGGCGGTTTCCGGGATTCACGACAGCGGTCAGCCGGTCCTGGCCACCAAGCTGACCCCGGATCAGGGCCGGATGCTCCTGGAGCACTTTCCCAGGGGCACCTTTCGCCAGGAGGCCGGCCTCTTCGCCCTGGGCAGGGAGCTGGATCTCGAGCCTCCCCACGCGAGCCAGGGGGACGCGATCGTCGTTGCCGCGGGCGCCTCGGACATGCCCGTGGCCCTGGAGGCCCTGGGAACGGCCCGCTTTTTCGGGGTCCGCACCGGACTGGTCACGGATGTGGGTGTGGCTGGGCTGCACCGCATAACCCCTCATCTGGAGAATCTGCACCGGGCCAGGATGCTCATCGTGATTGCCGGCATGGAGGGCGCCCTGGCCAGCGTCCTGGGCGGGATGCTGGACAAGCCCATCCTGGCGGTTCCGACCTCCGTGGGATACGGGGCCTCCTTCCAGGGATTGGCCGCGCTCCTGGGCATGCTCAACAGCTGCGCTCCAGGCGTCTCCGTGGTCAACATCGACAACGGTTTCGGCGCGGCTTTGAATGCGGTCAAGATCATCCGGATGACAGAGGACTGAGGCCAGACGTCGGATGTCAGACGTCAGAAGACGGAAAATGGAGGACTGAGGACGGAAGTCGGAGATCGGACGTCAGACGTCGGACGCCGGATGTCGGAGGACAAACTCTTCCCTACTCCACCCCGGCGAGCCACTCCCGCCAGGCCTCTCTGGCCCGCTCCGCGTAGAGCTCCTTGCGGCGGCTCTTCTTGGCCTTGACCCCCAGGGGCGGCAGGAGCCCGAAGTTGACGTTCATGGGCTGGAACACCTTGGCCTCGCTCTGCAAGTGCCTGAGCAAGCCGCCGAAAGCGGTTTCTCCGGGAGGCAGGTCCACCTTCCGCCCCGCAGCCCTACCGGCGAGATGCATCCCCAGCCACTGGCCGCAGGCCGCTGATTCCACATAGCCTTCAACACCGGTGATCTGTCCGGCCAGGAAGATGTCCGGCTTGTTGGCGAGCTCCAGGTGCGGTCGGAGCACCGCGGGGGAATTGACAAAAGTGTTTCGGTGAATGCTGCCCATGCGCACGAACTCGGCCTGCTCCAGACCCGGAATCATGCGCAGGATACGGCGCTGCTCCGGGTAGGTCAGCTTGGTCTGGAAACCGACCAGGTTGAACATGGTTTTCTCCCGATTCTCGGCCCGGAGCTGGACCACGGCGAAGGGGGTTTCCCCGGTGCGTGGGTCCACCAGGCCCACCGGCTTGAGCGGTCCGAAGGCCAGGGTCATTTCCCCGCGCGCCGCCTGGGTCTCCACTGGCAGGCATCCCTCGAAGTGGACCTCGGACTCGAACCGCCTGGGCTCCACCTTTTCCCCTTCGAGAAGCGCGTTGCGCAGTCTGTGATATTCCTCTTCGCTCAGGGGGCAATTGAGATAGTCCGTGGATTCGGGCTCGTAGCGCGAGCCCCAGAAGACGCGGTCCCAGTTGAGGCTCTCCGCGCTCACGATGGGGGCGATGGCGTCGTAGAAGTAGAGGTCCTGCTGACCGATGCTGTCCAGCAGGCTCCGGGTCAGGGACTGGCCCGCCAGGGGGCCGGCGGCGAGGACCAGCCTGGAGTGTCCGGTGAGCGCGGGATCCTGCAGAGACTCGATCTCCCGTCGCTCGATATCCGCTCCGGGTGTTTCCTCCAGGCTCCGGGTTACGTACGCGGCGAATTCCTCCCGGTCCACTGCCAGGGCCTTGCCCGCGGGAACCCGGCAGGCGTAGGCGGCCTCCATGATCAGGCTGTCCGCGGCGAGCATCTCCTCCTTGAGCAGCCCCACTGCGCTGGTGGGCTCCTCGGAGCGGAAGGAGTTGGAGCAGACAAGCTCCGCAAGCCTGGAGTCGTTGTGTGCCGGGCTGAAGCGGTGCGGCTTCATTTCCAGGATGGTTGCCCGCACTCCCTGCCGGGCAAGGTGCCAGGCTGTCTCGCATCCAGCCAGCCCACCGCCGATGATGGCTATATGTTCGGTCATATCGTTGTCCGTGTGTGGCAAATGAAAAGTATGAAGGGTGATACGTTATGTGTTCCTCGTTCTTCGTTCCTCGTTCTTCGTTCGAAATGAGGTGGGGGGCGTGATCAGCCTTTCAACGAAGCGCCTTCCATCTTCTGTCTTCTGACGTCTGACGTCTGATATCTGACATCTGTCTTCCGTCTTCTGTCTTCTGACATCCGACGTCTGACGTCTGACGTCTGGCCTCAGACCTCAGTCCTCTGGCATTTGGCTTGCCAAATCCGCACCGTCCTCGTACGCCCGCTGCAAAAGATCAGGATGTCCCTGCACGTCGCTGGGCTCGTCCAGCCCGCGGCAGAGCAGGCTGTTGTGCAGCTCCGTATCCACCGTGTCGAAGAAATACTTCAGGGTGAGCAGGGTGCCGTCGAAAAGCTGCTTGCCCCGAGTGGCGCCGACGGAGATAAAGTATCCCTTGCGCTTGGGGGTCCACTGGCCGAAAGGCGTCTTCTCGAGAAGGTACTTCTTGACCCACAGGGACTGGAAGCGGTCCATGAAGATCTTGGTCTGTCCGGTCACGGAGTAGAAAAAAATGGGCGAGGCCAGCATGATTCCGCTTGCCTCCAGAAGGGCGTCGCGCACTGTTTGGAAGTCGTCCTTGATGGCGCACTCCCCGTCCTTTTTGCAGGCGTAGATCTCCTTGCACGGGGCGAGCTGCAGATCGTGCAGGGCGTACTCAACCACTGAGCTGCCCCGATCCCTCGCACCCTGTACGGCACGGGCCAGGAGCTGGCCCGTGTTTCCCTCTCTCCGCGGACTTCCGTAGACAGCGACGATATCCGCCATAAAACACCTCGCGTTCCGGGATAACAGAATACAGGAGCCAGCATGCAGACTCCGCCATTCCTCATACG
>CAYNCR010000066.1:0-11773 GCA_964395575.1 uncultured Desulfohalobiaceae bacterium | reverse complement strand
CAGCGAAGCGCTCCACCCGCCTTCGCCTCGCGGTAATTCCCCCAATAAATCAGCACGTTAAAAGTATTTTCATACAAAAAAACAGAACGATCACGCCTTTTCCCGGAATCGCCGGGTATCGATCCCGTATTTGGCGACCTTGTACTGCACCACCCGCTTGGTGGTCCCTAGCAGGCGCGCGGCCTGGGTCTGGTTCCCCCTGGCGTCCTTGAGCGCGTCCACGAGGAGATCGCGCTCGAAATTGTCCACCAGGACTTCCAGCTTGCCCCTGGGCTGTTCCGTGAATCCCTCCGTCTTCATCTGCAGCGAGGGGGGCAGATGGCTCGTCTCGATGGTGTCCCCGGTGGCTAGCAGAACGGCCCGCTCAATGCAGTTCTCCAGC
Organism: uncultured Desulfohalobiaceae bacterium; assembly: GCA_964395575.1. Classification (GTDB taxonomy): domain Bacteria; phylum Desulfobacterota; class Desulfovibrionia; order Desulfovibrionales; family Desulfothermaceae; genus JAIPDU01. Next base: position 11,391 of record CAYNCR010000066.1, on the reverse strand, counting down.
TCCCGAACGTTGCCCGGCCAGTGATAGGCGAGCAGCATGTCGATGGCTGCAGTGGAGATCCGCTTCACGTTCTTGCCGAACTCATCGGAATATTTGACCACGAAGTAGTCCGCGAGCATGAGGATATCCGAGCCCCTCTCCCGCAGAGGGGGAATGAAGATGGGAAACACGTTGAGCCGGTAGTAGAGATCCTCCCGGAACTCCCCCCTGCGCACCTCGTCTTCCAGGTCCTTGTTTGTGGCCACAAGGACCCGTACGTCCACGGTTCGGCTTCTTGAGGAGCCCAGGGGCTGGATCGCCTTCTCCTGCAGCACCCGGAGCAGCTTGGCCTGGGCCAGAAAGGAGAGCTCCCCGATCTCGTCCAGGAACACGGTCCCTCCGTGGGCCTCCTCGAAGCAGCCCTTGCGGCGCGCAGTCGCTCCGGTGAAGGCGCCCTTCTCGTGGCCGAAGAGCTCGCTCTCCAGCAGGCTCTCCGGCATGGCCGCGCAGTTGATCTGAATAAAGGGGCCTTCGGCCCGGCTGCTGTTCTCGTGCAGTGCCTTGGCCACGAGCTCCTTGCCCGTGCCGGTTTCGCCCTGGATCAGAACGGTGGAGCTGATATCCGCCACCTGGTCGATCATCCGGAGCACTTCCTGGACCCCTTTGCTCCGGCCGATGATATTGGTCCGGGGCCGCCGCGACTCGGCCAGGATCCACCGCAGCCGTCGGTTCTCCTCCTCCACGGCCCGGAAATAGACCACCTTGCCCATGAGGTCGGCCACAGCGGACAAGAGCTCCAGCTCGCGGTCCAGGTCCTGCACTTCCCGGCTCAGCTTATCCACGGACAGAACGCCCACGACCTTGCCCTGATAGAAGATGGGCACGCAGAGGAAGGAAAGCTCGTCCCGCTTGAGCTGCTTGCGGGCTCCGGTCCGATCCAGGAAAAGGGGGTCCTGCCCCAGGTCCGCGATCGCCATGGGACGCCCGCTCTGGGCCACCTTGCCCGTCACCCCCTCTCCCGGCCCGTAGCTGACCTGGTCCTGGTACACATCCATTTCGTGGGCCACGTCGAGCCAGGCCTGGCCGGACTGGAAGTCGAGGACGGAGATCATGCCGCGGTGCATCCCCAGCTGATCGCTCAGAATCTGCAGCACTTCGGAAAACTGCGCCCTGAACTCCTCCCCGCCGGCCAGGGTGCGGGATATGGAGTACAAGGCGTAAAGCTCGTTGTAGTTGAATTGCTCCATGCCGGAATTTTGCCTACTATTCGGGGCAAGATCAATCATGACACAGTTTCCGAGAGCAGGTGCAGTCAGAAGACAGGCTCACCTGTACCGCCAGCTTGACTGCTCGGTTGAGAGCCTGTTGGTGGAAAAGGCAGTGCGGAATGCGGGGATTTCCGTTTGAGCGATAACTTTGTCGAGAAGGAGGTGCGTTTTGTCCTTAAAGCAGCAAATCTGGAGCTGCGAATTCCCCTCCAAGGAGAGTAAAGGATCAAATGCCCATTTGCTGGGTTATATTGTCAAAGTTTTCCGCTGATATTGCCGGATAGGTCCTAAAAGAGATATTGGTGCTCTTGGAGAGGCCCAGTGAAGCTTGTACCGCTTTTTCTTCACTGGGGAGCTCAACAATCAAGATCACATCATACTCACCAAGGAGCACATACATTTCCTTCACCTTCCCGCCTATTGTTTTTATATAGTTCTCTACAGATTTCGTCCTCTCTGCACTGATTTCTTCCATAGCCTGCATCGTGTATTTGCCGATCATGACAAAAGTTTTCATACCTTGCCTCCCTTTCCGTTTCTTTTTTGCAGCTGTTCACCTCCTCGCTGTCTCACTGAAACACCGACTCACTGACTCACTGATCCACCGACACACCGAACCTCCGACACACCGAACCTATTCCGGCAGGGGATCGTTCTCCACCAGCTCCCAGATGCCGCAGGGACAGGCCCCGGCGCAGAAGCCGCAGCCGATGCAGCGCTCCGGATCCACGCGCATCTCGAAGCCGTCGGCTCCCAGATCCACCCGGGAAATGGCCGCCTGGGGACAGATAGCCGCGCAGACGCCGCAGTCGCGACAGGTCCCGCAGGAGGCGCACTGCTTGGAACAGTCGTCGAGGCCGTCCAGGGACTGTACCCTGGGATCGAAGTATTCCGTCCTGATCCGAGAGGTATCGATGATCGACCGTTTGCGGCTCTCGGGCTCGCGCCCCTGTCCAAGCCCCTCGATCGCGCGGGCGACCTGCCGGCCGGCCCCGACGGCGTGGGTGAGCAGCCCCGGGCCGACGGCATCGCCCACGGCGAAGATCGCCGGATCGGAAGTCCTGTACTGCTCGTCCACCCGGACGAACCCGCCCTCTAGCTCCACGGAGCTGGGCAAAGCGCTCGTCTCCGGTTGGTCGCCCACGGAGACGATCACCGTGTCCGCGGGGATATGCTCGCCGGAGGTCAGAAGCACTCCGTCCTCGCGCACCTCTTGGGTGAAGACGGGCCAGCGGAAAACAGCCCCGGCTTCTTCGGCCTCGCGCCGCTCCTTGCCGAAGGAGGCCGGCTCCTGGATGTCGATGAGGGTAATCTCCTCGGCGCCCAGGCGGTTGGCCTCGGTGGCCGCGTCGCAGCCGACGTTGCCCGCTCCGATGATCACCACGCGCCGGCCCACTTCCGCGCGGCCCTCGCGGCTGTCGCGCAGGAACTCCAGCGCCGGCAGGAGCCGCTCATTGCCGGGGACGGGGAGCTTCTTCCCCTGCTGGGCCCCCACGGCGAGGACCACATAGTCGTAGTCCACCTTGAGCTGCTCCATATCCTCGGGCCCCAGCTCCTGCTGGAGATGCACATGGGGCAGCACCTCCCTGATCCGATCGATCTCGGACTGCAGCACCTCTTCGGGAATGCGGGAGGAGGGGATGGCCTGGCTCATCTTCCCGCCGAGCCGCTCGGCCCGATCGAACACGACTGCGTTGTGCCCCCTTTGCCGCAGCTGCCAGGCAGCGGACAGGCCCGCGGGGCCGCCGCCGATCACGGCAACCTTCCTGCCGCTCATCTGCGGCAGCTGTTCCGAGGTTTTCGCCTCCAGGCTCTTTTTGCCCAACTGGGGCACGTCCACGGGAAGCAGGCCGTTTTGCCCCCGCGTGCAGCCCTGCATGCACAGATTGGGGCAGAGATAGCCGCAGATCGAGGCCGGAAACGGGGTATAGGCCAGGGCCAGATCCACACCCTCGTCCACGCGGCCCTCCCGGATGAGACGCCATCGCTCCTGCACGGGCATGCCCGTGGGACAGGAGGCCTCGCACGGGGCGGCGTACTTGCGGTTGGCCCACACGGGCACGAAGCGCCGCAGCTCGCCCGTGGTGATCACCGGGATGGGGCTCCGGTCGGCCTGGCTCAGATCGCCGATGAGACCGCCCTGTCCCAGCTCCCGATCCCAGATGTTTGCGCGGAAGGCCTGCATGGACTGTTTGGGGCTGGAAGCCTTGTCAAAGGGGCTGCGGGCCTGCAAAAGCTGCCAGGAATCGCGGTCTGCGAGCGTCTCGAAGAGCTCGGTCCGGCCGATGCGCTCCAGAAAGGCGGCAAGGTTGTCCCGGAGCCACTGCCAGTCCTCGTCATTGATAGGGACCAGCTCGGCATCCACATGGCTGTATCCCCTGTGCGGACCCCGGAAGAAGATCCGTCCGCCCACCATGCCCACGCAGGGCCGGTAGCCCAGGATATTCTCCGGATTCTGGGGATCAAAGCCGCAGATCACGGCCACACCTCCGGCCATGAATTCCGCGAAATAGTCACCCACGGAGCCGAGGACCCACAGCTCCGGCGGATCGAAGCGGGGATTGTGCTTGGTCATGGTCATTCCGCGGGAACCGATGTTGCCGCCCACGCTGACCCGGCCCTGGGCCATGGCGTTGGCCACGCCGTTGCTCGCGTGACCGCGCACCGTGATATCCGCTCCGGCGTTGAGCCAGCCCACGTCGTCCGAGGCGTTTTCCAGGGCCACAATGCGGGTGTTGGGAAACCCCATGGAGCCCAGCCGCTGTCCGGACGGACCCTGCACGGCGACCTCCACCTCATCGTCCCCGGCGCGCCAAAGCCGGCCACCGATGCCGTGATGCCCCATGGCGTGTACCTGGAGCTTGGTGTGTCCTTCTGCGACGGCCTGCTGCAGCCTCTCCTCCAGGATCCTGGACTCAAGGCGGTTGCCGTCTTCCACACCGTGGATTTGGATCGCTCTCTCCTGCTCCTGACTCAAAACGGCACTCCTTCAGATTTCGAAATTCCGGTTTCCCCGAACCCGGAACCGTGAACGCGGAACCCTGAACCTTTTAGACCACGTGCTTGATGTTTAGCCTTTCCGCGATCTCGGCGTCCGAAACACCAAGGGCGTCGGACATGCCGATGGGCAGCGATGTGGAGCGGCCCAGCGGGGCCACTATCTTGCGCAGCTCGGTGTCGAAGCTGAGATAGAAGTCCACGACCCGCTCGGCCACCTTTTCCGGGTCCAGCCTGCGATAGAGGCGCGGATCCTGGGAGGTAATCCCCTTGGGGCAGCGGCCGATGTTGCACACATTGCAGCGTCCGGTCTCGGACCCCACGCACCCGGCCGCGGCCTGCATAACGTATTTGCCCGCCTGGACGCCGCTCGCGCCCAGCATGATCAGGGACGCGGCGTTGGCTGCCAGGTTCCCGCGCTTGCCCACTCCGCCGCCTGCGAAGAGCGGGATCTCGTTCTGCTGGCCCAGCTTGACTAGGTTGAGGTAGCAGTCGCGGACGTTGCTGGCGATGGAATGCCCCATGTGGTCCATGGACACGTTGTACGCCGCGCCGGTGCCTCCGTCCTCTCCGTCGATGGCCATAGCCCCGGCGTAGGGATTGCGGGTAAGATTGTTCAAAACAGCCAAAGACGTAGAAGTGCCCGAAATCTTGGGGTAGACCGGCACGCGGAAGCCCCAGGCCATGGACATGGACTGGATCATTTTGGCCACCGCCTCCTCGATGGAGTACTTGGTCTGGTGCGTGGGCGGGCTGGGCAGGTTCACCCCCATGGGCACACCGCGGATGGCGGAGATGAGCTTGTTCACCTTGTACCACATGAGCAGCCCGCCGTCCCCGGGCTTGGCGCCCTGGCCGTATTTGATCTCCACCGCGCAGGGATCCTCCTTCATTTCCGGCAGGGCATGAATGATCTCGTCCCATCCGAAGTACCCGCTTGCGATCTGCAGAATCACGTACTTCAAGAAACGCGATCGCAGAAGCCGTGGAGGACAGCCTCCTTCGCCGGTGGCCATGCGCACGGGCATGCCCATCTCCTCGTTGAGATAGGCCACGCCCATCATCAGCCCCTCCCACATATTGGGGGACAAGGCGCCGAAGGACATGCTGCCGATGATCAGGGGGTAGATTTCCCGCACCGGCGGCTCCCAGCCCTGCTCCCGATAGGTTTTCAGCTGATCCTCCGGGGAAAGGATGCGCCCCAGCAATGTGCTCAGCTCGAACTCGTGCCGTCCGGCGTCCAGAGCCGGGTCGGTGAGCATGGAGATCCGGGTGAACTTGATCTGGTCCAGGACGCCCCCGGGGTCGTTGCGGCGACCTCCGCGGCGCATGGGCTGGCCGCCACGGTCCACGTGGAAGCGCATCTTGTCCGGCTCGTCGCTCTTGTAGGGCATGATCGCCTCATTGGGGCAGACCTGGCTGCACATGCCGCAGCCGATGCAGGCGTACGCGGCATCGGTCTTCTGCCGGATCCCGTAGTAGATCTGATAGGCGGTGCTCGGCGGCTGCTGCAGCCCCAGCTGGGGCTGGACACTGCGCTGCCGAAACACGCCGAGGTCGATGGCTTGCACGGGGCACACCGCTGTGCAGCGGCCGCACAGGGTGCACTTCTGTTGTCTCCACTGGACCTGCCAGGGCAGATCCTTGGGGCTTAGTGAGCTTGGAGCAATGAATCCATTTGAGAGCATGTGCGCACCTCCTGGGCATCCGGGCCAACCATGGCCGTATCCAGATGCATGGGCTGGAAGTATTCGTTCTCTTTTTCCGGCAGGGCGGCCTCCAGGCCGCAGAACTCCGAGGAGAAGGCGTAGCGGCCTGGTCGGCCGCCGACGACCCCGGGCCTCAGCTTCTTGCGATCCTGGGTCATGAACAGGGTACGGTCCGGCAGGCAGCCGATGGTGCAGTTGGGGCCATCGATGATGAGCCTGCGGCAGCTGCGCTTGAGCCGGCGCAGAAATTCCCCGTGGGGGTGCCTGTCGAACTCCTCGTTCTGCAGGGGGGTGATCACGTGCTTGTACGCCTCGAGCCCCAATCCCAGATTATTCAGGGTATAGTGCAGGATATGGGTGAAGACCTCGGAGTCGGACTGATAGCCGCTGTAACCGGGGAATCCCCTGGACTCCAGAAATTCCTTGATGGGCACGAAGGCCGTGTTCTCCCCGTTGGTCATGCTCGCCACGCCCTGAAGGAAAAAGGGATGGCAGGCGTAGAGATTGATGGCGTAATTGGTGTTCTGTCGGCCCTGGGCCATGATCACCCTGGCCGAGAGGCCGAGGTCGTCCAGCCCGAGATGCTCCGCCACGCTCATGGGATCGCCGATTTCCTTGATCATAACCGTGTCCGGCCAGAAGCTGAAGACGATCATGTCATCCTGCTCCTGTCCCATCTCCCGCAGGGAAAGGCGGATACGCATCAGTCTGTCCCGGGTTTCCGCCTCGGAGAGTCCCTTCCATTCATCGGGATAGTCGTAGGCACGCACAACATAGTGATCCCTTTGAGGCACTTCTGAAGGGGGCCTCTTGGTGGGCTTGATCGCGAGGCGGTGCCTCGTGGTGAAACCCAGCCCCATCATGTACTCATCCAGCCGCTTCAAGCCCTGCCGGGTAAAAATCCCGGACAGGATGGGCAATCCCTTCAACTCCTTGAACACGCCTCCCAGATCGGTCAGATAGAGGCCCACGCCAGAGCCGTCATGGCCCTCGCGCATGGCGTCCATGGCCCGCATCGCGGCCATGGGGCTCTCCGGCTCACTGCTCTGAATGGCGAAAAGACGACACATAGACCATCACTCTCCTGTTTGCGCCGTGTGCCGGAACCCATCCGGACTCCCGCACCGTCGCCGATTTATCACGATGAACCCTTTTTGTTGCAAAACCTTTGCCAATTGCCTGCGGAACATTTTCCGTCCCCGCCATTTCGGGAACAGCAAAAAACTCCAGTGACCCGTTTACCGGACTTGCCCCCTTTGCCTCCCGAAATATGAAACGATTTTGTGTCGCAACGAGGATCCGTTACTGCCTTTCTTATAAAAAGGAATCTTCTCGGTGAGATACATCCAAAAAACCCGACACGAATTTGTATCACGTTGTTCTATGATACATGATTGTGCCCCTCATCAGCTTCCGTTTCTTCGAACACCCCTCATTCCCGGGCCGACCCACCTCCAAGCAAACATACAATGGCGCGAGGCGAGTCAAAGGTGCGCCGTGCCGCGGTCCAATCCTGAATCACCCCCAGGAAGCAGCTTTCGGACATATCCGCCTCTTTCGAGGAGACAGACGAATTCCCAGCCAAAACCGTTTTGGCAAATGCATTGCATCAGGAATCCTATCTGCCACATTCCGAAACGCATGCGAGGGGTCGCATCGCTGACGGAACAAGCTGCCAGGGCCTCCCCTTCGATTCACAGCGGAAGACGAGCCCTGGCCCGGATCGACCCATGCGCCCGATTCTCATTCTCAAGACAGGGAGCACCCTTGCCGGCATTGCCGCCAGGCTTGGAGATTTCGAGGACTGGATTATCCAGGGGCTGGGTCTGCCCTTCGCTCCATACATCGTCCTTTATCCCTGCCGAGCGGACCGATTGCCGCCCCCGGAACGGTTCTCCGGAGTGGTGCTCACCGGATCGCACGCCATGCTCACCCGGAGCCTTCCCTGGATGCGGCAAACAGCGGACTGGCTCGCACAGCTGCCGCAATCCCCGGTCCCCGTGCTCGGCATCTGTTTCGGCCATCATCTGTTGGCCCGCGCTCTCGACGGCGAAGTTCGGGATCATCCCCGGGGCGTGGAGATCGGTCCCGTGCGCGTGCAAACCACACGGGCTGCCCGGAGCGATCCGCTGCTTCACGGGTTCAGCCCCCTTTTTTCCGCTTATGCGGCTCACTCGCAGAGCGCGAGCCTTTTGCCTCCCGGCGCCGTGCTTTTGGCCCGAAATGAATGGGAACCGCACCATGCCTTTCGCTACGGAGACCGCATCTGGGGGGTGCAGTTCCACCCCGAATTCTCCGGGAAAGCAATCCAGGGCTACAGAGCCGAGAATTCAAGCCATGCGCTCAACGGTGCGGACCAATATCCGGGCGACCCAGTTGCGGCTGAAGAAAACGGCCGCACCATTCTTCGCCGCTATGCGGAAGTCGTCCTGCGGATAGAGCGGGCTCGCGAGAGGGGAGAGCATTCGTGACGGGTAAGAAGATCGACTCGTTCCGGGCGGGGAGTGGCGTGTTGCCCTCAAATATTCATTATAGGTGGGACTCCGTGCACAATCAAGCACGAAGTTGAGCTCATTGCTATAGGCAAAATGTCGCCCCCAAGGCCTCGCCGCAAACGCATTCCACCCACACTGCGCGGCGGAACCGCCCACGTAGGTCTCCCCTTATCACTTTGCTTCACCACTCAAAAAACGTATGCTTGCGGCATGGTTATTTTTTCAGGTTCCGGCAAGCACTGGCACAAGGAATACATGGGTTTCCTCCACGCACTCAAGCGGTAGATCAATCCGGATAAGAACCGCGTCAGCCAGGCTCCTCACAGGGAATCCATTAAAGGACGCGCCCCATGCAATTCGCTCAAAACCCCTTTTCCGTGCTGGTGGAGCTGTCCAAGATAATCGCCGAGTCCGGCGATCCGGGAGAGACACTCCACCGCACTGCCGAGTTCATCGCGGAGCGGTTCGCCACGGACGTCTGCTCCGTGTACACCCTTGAGCCGGACGGCAACCGGGTGCGTCTCGCCGCAACCGCGGGACTGACTCCGGAAAGCGTGGGCCGTATCCAGATGCACTCCGGCCAGGGGCTTACCGGCCTGGTTTTGGAGCAGAAAAGCCCCATCTTCGTCTCCCGGCCCTGGGAACACCCGCGTTTCGCCTACTTCCGGGACAGCGGCGAGGAGCGCCTTTCCACCTTTCTGGGCGTGCCGCTTGTGTACCACAAGGAGCTTCTGGGCGTTCTGGTGGTCCAGACCGAGGCTGAGAACGGCATCACTCCGAACCAGACGGAAATCTTCCAGGCCATAGCCTCCCAGATCTCCGCTCTGGTTGCCTATACCGGACTTTTGCGGCCCGTTTCTTCCGGACCCGGAACAACACGGGAATATGCCGACAAGCAGGAAACTGCCCTGCGTCGGGAGGAAAAGGGCCTCATTCGAGGCCATCCCGTATCACCGGGCTTCGGATGGGGGTATGCCCATTTTTTGGAGGGCGGAGTCGGTTTTGACTCCGTATCAGAGCATCCGGTCGAGGACCCCGACCAGGAGGTGCGCCGTTTCGAACGGATCGCCGAAAGAGCTCGAAGGGACATGGAGCGCCTAGCCACGGAGACTCCCGATCTGGCGGACGGGGACCGGGCCATCCTCCAGGCCCAGAGCGCCATTCTCCAGGATCGCAAATTCCGCTCCAAGGTGCACCGGACTATCCAGGGAGGCACGAACGCGGAATACGCCCTCAAGAACGCGGTTGCCGAATACATTCGGCTCCTGCACGGAGTAAGCGATCCCTACCTCCAGGCCAGGGGCAAGGACGTGGAGGACGCCGGAAAGATGATCCTGTCTCATCTGCTCGATGTCGAGCACTCTCTGACAGCCGGCACGGATCGGGAGACAGTGCTCATCGCCTCGGACATCTCTCCCGCGGAGCTTATTCGTCTCGCTCGACAGGGTGTGCAGGCCCTAGTGCTCCTACACGGCGGCCGGACCACACATACCGTGCTCTTGGCCAAGGCCTTCCGAATCCCCACGGTCATCAGGGCCGAATCCATTGTCGAAGCTGCCCGCAACGAGGATTTTCTGATCGTTGACGGCAGCTCCGGGATCGTGTTTGTCAATCCCTCTGACGAGATCGTGGAGGAATACAACAGGCTGCACCAGGAAAAAGAGCGGCTCGAGAGCCATCTCCTTCCCGAGGCTGGCGAGCCCGCAAAGACCCTGGACGGATTGCGCGTCGAGGTCGGGGCCAACATCGGGCTCCTGTCCGATCTGGAACAGGTGGGACCCTACGGGGCCGAGCTCATAGGTCTCTACCGCAGTGAATTTCCCTTCCTGGCCCGCGAGACTTTCCCGGACGAAGACGAGCAGCTGGATATCTACAGCGCAATCGTGCTCGGTGCCGAGGGTCGGCCTGTCACCATCCGGACCCTGGACGTGGGCGGGGACAAGATCCTGCCCTATCTGGACGCCCCCCAGGAGGACAATCCCGCCCTGGGCTGGCGCTCCATCCGCATCTCCCTTGAGCTGGAATCCGTCTTTCGGCAGCAGATCCGCGCCATCCTCCGGGCAAGCCGCCTCGGCGGGGTGCGTATGCTCTTCCCCATGGTCACCGCTGTGTGGGAAATGCGAACCATCCGTTCCCTTTTGGACGAAGAAATGGAGCGCCTCAGGAGGAGCGGTGAGGCTCCTTCCGGGATTCCGGACCTGGGAATCATGCTCGAGGTCCCTGCCGCGGTGAAGATCCTGGACATGCTCCTGCCCTGGGTGGACTTCGTGAGCATCGGCACCAACGACCTGATCCAGTACATTCTTGCCGCGGATAGGAACAACGCCCGAGTCGAGCCCTGGTCCTCGCCCTTCCATCCAGCGGTCATCCGAACCCTGGAGGAGGCACGGACCACCTGTGACGCCGCCAACACTCCGATTTCGGTCTGCGGCGAAGCCGCGTCCAACCCCGCCTTTGCCCGCCTCCTTGTGGGCATGGGATTCACCCGGCTCAGCATGAGCCCCACAGCCATTCCCTCCATCAAACACAGCATTCGACGGGTTCTGGCCCAAAAAGCCGCCCGGGATCTGGAACACGTCCGTGGCCTGGAGGAACCGGAGCAGGTCCGGGAATATCTCGGCTCCAGGCTGGAGAAGAAGATGGATGCTTCCGACGCTACTCACCTTTTTTAGCCATTTTCTCTCCTGCTCGTAAGTATTCAGAAGATGAACCGTTCGTTCACTCCCGCTCTACTCGAGATGGGAACCCGGAGGGATGTGATTGGCAAGCGAAGCTTGCCTTGGTCTATCCCCGCGGCAACGGTCCGCCGCGGGGATGTCCCGTACATCGCACGATCGAAGGGAGCGGGCGCTCAAAATTCTTCACCGCGTGCGGCGGAAGGCCGCCCGTGTGCGACGAAGTCGCCAGCGTCGAGGAAATGAGAGCCACAGATTCACTCAGATG
>CAYNCR010000065.1:0-11838 GCA_964395575.1 uncultured Desulfohalobiaceae bacterium | reverse complement strand
AATTCCACCTCAAGCGGTTCCAACAAGGCCAAGGTGTATTATGAAACCCAGCGAAGCGCTCCACCCGCCTTCGCCTCGCGGCCAATCATTCAATAATACAGCACGTTAAACACATTTTCATACAAAAAAACATTCACCCGGAGGCATCATGGTCCAACGTCGTCAAATTCTGGGCACAGCCCTGCGCGTGAGCGCAGCAGCCGCAGCCGTGGCCTGTCTTGGCGGCCTGCCCGCGGCTGCGCTCGCCCAAAACGCCAGCAAGCGGGTCCTGTCCCGGGACACGGACAGGAGCAGCCTGCTCTACGCCGATCCGGAGAACCTGGACACCAGCAATCTAAAGATCACACCCTTGCGCGAGTTCGGCACCATGGGGGACACGGACATCGCCCTCGACCAGGGAGACTGGCGTATCGCGGTCACCGGCAAGGTGGAGCGGGAGCTGGAGCTCACCTATTCCGAGGTGCGGGATATGCCTGCGATCGAAAAGGAAGTGCTCCTCATCTGCCCCGGCGTGTTCGCCAATCACGGCCGCTGGAGGGGCGTCTCTCTGAAGGAGCTCATCAGGCTGAGCCGCCCCTCAGATGATGCGAGCAAGGTGGCGATCCACGGACGATCCAGCTCCGGAACACAGACGGACAGCTTTGATATGGAAGAGGCATCCGCGGACAAGGTCTTCCTCGCCTATCGGGTTAACGGCCAGAAATTGCCCCGGGAGCACGGGTTCCCCCTCAGAGTGGTCGCGGAGGACCACCTGGGGTACACCTGGACCAAATATGTGGTGCGCGTGGAATTCCTCTAAGGAGCCGCTCCGCCTCCGGTTTCGTCAGGAGCCGGTTCCGGCGATCGCAGCATCGATATCCTCCCGGGTCACCAGCGGGCCCTGCAGCCTCTGCACCGGCACGCTGCCGCCCACGAGCATGTCCCCGTATCCCATGAGACTCTCCGCTCCGTTTTCGCCCAGGATGACGCGGCTGTTGGAGGCGGTGGTCACCTTCAGGGCCACAATGAGCTGCAGATTGGCCTTGATCGCGGGGGTAATGATGTTCGCGTCCGGTCTCTGTGTGGACAGCAGCAAGTGCACTCCAGCGGCGCGCCCCTTTTGGCCCAGACGCTGGACACAGGTCTCCAGCCGCTTCTTGTAGTCCCTGTCCATGACCAGGTCCCCGTATTCGTCGATGAGAAGGACCTGATGCGGCAGAAGGGGATTGCGCTTGTTGTATTCCGTCACATCCACCTCGCCGCTGGCCTCCAGGATGCGGTAGCGCTCCTCCATGGTCTCCGCGAGGGATTCCAGGACCTCCAGGGCGTCCGCGGATTCCATGAGCACATTCGAGGTGAGGTGCGGCAGATCCTTGAGATCGGTAAAGCTGACCCGCTTGGGGTCGACGAGCGTGAGCTGCAGCTCCCGCTCCGAGGCGTTCAGGGCCAGCCCCACAGCCGCCGTCCGCAGAAAGACGCTCTTGCCGCTTCCCGCTGTGCCGCCCACCAGGACGCTGGTCATGGTGGGGTCGGACAGATCCGCCCATTTGACCTCCCTCTCGATGGTCAGGCCCAGGGGGAAGGCCGCTCTGGAGTCAGGCCGGCTCTCGACCCCCCTGTGCCAGACCTCCCGCAGGGACAGGGATGTGGTGTTCCGCTTGGGCACATCCAGGCTGACATACCCCTCCTGGGTGTGAATGTGCGGCAGGGCTGGCGAGCTCAGCGCGACCTGCAGGTCCTCGGACTTGTTCAACAGCTTCCGCACCGTGGTCCCCTTGCGGGGAAGAATCTTGTAGCGGATAAAGCGCGGGCCGTTGATGTATCCATCCGCCTTGACCTTTATATTCAGGGACTGCAAAACCTCCACGATGGTCTCCAGCCCCTGTTCGGCCTCGTCCGGGGCATCTTCCTCTCCTCCGTCCCAGTCCCGATCGCAGCGGGAGGCGTAGGCGCACACCCCGCACATCTCCGCATTCCTTGAGGGCTCGATCACGGATGCGTCCTCCCGGGCAACCCGTTTCTTGATCTCCCGGGTCCGTCGGACCGCTTCGAGGACATCCCCGCGCGCCGTCTCCAATTCTTGGGCCGAATACTCTGTCACCGGCGCCTGTCCCTCCTCCAGATGACAGATCATGGCCCTCACCGCCACCCCTGTTGTTTCCCGGATAAGCAGGGCGTACAGGGCCACCTGGAGAAACGCCTCCGGGAATTCGCTTCGCGTGCCTCCCTTGAACTCCAGTAGGACACCCTCTCCCGCGGAGACGTCAAAGAGGAGACTGTCATAGCGGCCCTTGACCCGGACAGGATCTCCATCTCCGGGATAGAGCTCCGCAACAAGGTCCCTTTCCGGGTCGTGGAACACACGGGTCAGATCTTTTTCTCCAGTGGCCCGCACAAAGCGGGCGATGAGATCGCCCCAGATCTCCACGCCCCTACCCAGGGCCAGGATTCCGTCACAGGAAAGATGCCCGGCTTTTTCCCGCAACAGGGGCAGGAGGTACCTTCGCTCCAGGAAGGCGAGGACTTCCGGCCGATAGCTGTCCGAGGAGGTATCCAGCGCCTCCCGCAGTTCCCGGAACAATTGATTGTTCCCCGAAGACAAGGCCTGGTGCAGGGGTGCGGCAAGCTCGTCGTGAAAGAGCTTTCCGGGCATATGGCCTGTACCGCCGCGGGCCTGCCGCCAAGCCCCTTCCTCGCCGCTCAGATGATAGGCGAGCAGGCGGGGACAGCGTGCGGCCAGAAGGATTTCAGACACGCTCGCCCTGTTCATGGAGCCATTCCCTTTTCAGCTTCACCAGTGAGGCATCGCGTGCCCGCACGATTTCAAAGCGATCCGGATCCCCCTTCAAAATCCGGAGCAGCCGTTTTGGGCCCCTTCCGGAAAAATCACCGGGCAACTCGGCGGCTACCTCCGAGACCGAAGCCATGTACATGGGCCGGTCGCGCAATATACGCGCTGCGGCATCAGCCGTCTGTTCCGCATCGATATCCCCGCCCTGTTCCCGGTGAGCTTCGGGAATCTCCCGCTCAGCACCATGAGCGAGCTTGCGCAGCTGCGCGGAGACCCGTTCGATCCCTTCATACCGCAGGCCGCGATTGATGAAATCCTTGAACTCCGACCAGCTGACGGATCTGCTCCCGGACCCCGAATCCGGAAGGGAGATATCACCCTCCCGGACGGCATAGGCCAGCAGGGCCAGGGCGTACCACTCCGCCGCCTGCTCCGGATCCAGGAACAAGGCGATTCCGCCCTTGGCGCGGAAGGTCTCCAGCATTTCGTTGGTTGCCTTCCATTTGGGCGGCTCAGGAAAGGCGCAGCGGCTGTCGCGGATATAGAGGACAAAGCTTTTCGGATTTTTCTCCAGGTGCTGCACACCGCGTTTGAGAGCCGCACGTACCGATGCGTGATGGAGCTCGGTGTCGATGATCATCAGGCCCTTGGCCCCTTTTCGCTCCTGTGAGCGGAGCACCTCAAGATCCACGTACTTGTCTTTTTTTGCCGGCCTCGCAACCGACCCGGTCCAGGCCGCCTTTCCTTCTTCCAGCCCATTGCCCAGGTAGAGCTCCAAAGCCCTGCGCAAGCGGCCACGGTCCGGAGGATGGCTGTCCGGATCTCCGCGCACCGCTTCGACCTGACTCTTGAATTCCCGACGCAGTCTGTCCTCGGCACTCTCCGCTTGAGCCGGCTCCTCCCGAAGAATGCTCCGCAGCTTCCGATTGGCCTGAGCAATGACCTCGCGCGGACTCAGCCCCACGGAAAAGGCCTCTCGCAACTCGTCTTCGTCAAAGGGATACAGATGGTCCAGCACCTTCATCCCGAAGGCGATGCGCAGTCGCTCGCGGACCAGGGCCAGGGCCTGTTCCGGGGTGCAGTTGGCGAGCACGAACTGGTTGGCCTCCAGCCGGCTCACCACGTGCTGATTGAGCTGATCCCGGATGGTCTCCTCCCACTGCAGGCCCCGCGCGAATATCACCGGCAAAACGGACCTCACCGCATCCACGAGAAATTCCACCATCTTGCCTTGAGCCCGGATCTGTTCCGGGGTTTCCAGGTTCTCCAGCCGATCGAAACAGACGAGAAGCGGTATGCGATATCTGGCCAGCAGACGGCCCAGACCGGCCAGGACGTCCCTGGCCTCCTGCTCCAGTGCCGCCCCGCTGTACTCGCTCCTGCTTTGCACCCGGAGACGCTCTGCGTCCTCATCGTCCAGAACGGCCCCCTTGAGCCAATTCACCGCATCGGCCCTGGTTTCGGGATCCACGTACGCAAACAGAACCCGGGCCATATCCCCGGACATGTCCCCGAATGAGCGGCGCAGGAAGGCAACTCCTTGGCGCTGGAGCCGGGAGAGACGCTCCCGGCCCATGGAGAACACCCTCAGGGGATCCCGGCGCAGGCGCTGCAGTGTCTTGCGCGCCCTCTCCCCTTCGGCCCTGACGGACTCATTGAGCACATCCCCCACCAGGATGCGCGACACAAGCAGGTCCAGAGCACTTGATCCGCCCTTTTGGTCCTGATGCAGGGGTCGACAGAGATTGATTACGGTCTCCCGCAACAGGTAGCGGAAGGTCTGTTCCGGATCCTCGAGGGGCTGAACATAGGCAAAGACGAAAGGGGGATCTTCCCGTCTGCCCAGCTCCAGCAGCCGCGAGATCAGATGGGTCTTGCCGCTCCCCACCTCCCCCAGAACCAGACCGGCGCAATTGGTTCCGGGATTGTCCGCCAGCTCCCGGATCAGTGCGGCCAGACCCTCGAAGGGCTCCCGATTCACCTCCTCCACGTCGGGATAGGCCAACTCCCAGGGATCCCCGGCGCTCACGGAAACAAAGGGGTTCTTCCTCCGCAGGACGCGGAGCTTCTCCTCGCGGTCCATCACGTTTCGCTCCAGGTCAGGGCGATATAGAGGCGCCCCTGCTCGTCCTTGTAGGAATCGCGGATCTCTGGCTCGGTCATGGAAGAGGGATCGCCACCGTGCAGCTGCACTTCGAAGTTTCGGCGCAGCTCGGCCAGAACGCGGTCGAATCGCTCTCTGGGCCACTGCAGGTGCTCCCGAATCAGATGGATGCGCACGAAGCGCCTGCCGCTGCCCACAGCCTCATAGGCCTTGTGAAAGGCCTTTCGCTCCTCAGGGGGCATCGGTCCCCGATCTTTTTCCCGGACCGGTGCCTCGGCCGGCTGTTCCACGGGAGTGACCAGGGCCCTGTGCTCCCGGTTCAAGGTGCAGAAAAGATCACCCCGTTGCAGGAGGCTGTTCAATGCGGGCAGAAAATCACTCTCCCTGAGTGGAAGCTTGGTTTTGAGCTGTTTGGAGGTGAGCCCGGGCTTGCGGGCGGCCTCCCTGCGGACGAGATCCCGATCGGAAAGGTCCCGGCAAAGACAGAGGGAGCGCTGTCCCTTGCGGATCCGGAAACCTTCTCCCAGGGAGGGTTGTATCCGCTCCGCGATGCGCCCCGTGTTCGTCTCACCCTCAATGCCGAGCGTTTGGCGCAGACCCTTGGGCAGGGATTTCACAAGCTGCAAAACGGTCAGATAATCCCGCTCCGCCCGCTCCAGAGCCCTCTCGACCCGATTCCGCAGTTTCGCGGGTATATCCTGCGTATCCGAATAATCTCCGGCCTTGTTCTGTACGGCCAAGATACCGCCTCCTTGGTCTCCCATGATATATTGATCAGGACTAGTTTTTGGTGACCCGTGAATCATGATCAGTGTGTCATCAGTGATTCCTCAAACACCCTGAGCAACGAGGAATACACGTGCTCGGATTCTCATGCTAATCCATTCCCTGTTCGTCTGCTTAACCTCTCTGACCAACGGATGGCAACCCTGTGCCGAAAGAGCGTTTGAGAGTCTGCTGTCGCATCTCCACCCATTGATCCGCTCTCAAGCCGAACAACGAACTTCCTGAGGACGAATAAGGCCCCGGCGTTCCCTGAAAGGGACAACCGGGGCCTCGTGTCGGAACAGGGTGTTCCGTCGCGTCTGCCTAGCTCAGGGTGTACTCGATGCTCTTGCCCTGCTTGAGCTCGTACACGGCGTCCCTGATCTGGACCGAAACCGGTTCCGCCCCGCTCTCCAAGGCCTCGATCTGGACCTTGTTCGTATCGATATCCAGCTCGATCCAGTGGCCCCGATAGCGCAGGTGGAACTTGACCCGGTCCAGCTCCTCGGGAAACTGCGGATTGAAGCGTAGGACGTTGCCCCTGGCCTCGAGGCCGGTAAAGCAGCGCTGCACAATATCAACGCATCCGGCCATGGCTCCCAGGTGGATTCCCTCCTGGGTGGTCCCGCCCTGAATATCCTCCACATCCGTCTTGAGCGCTTCCTCGAAGAGCTTCCAGGAATGCCTTCGGTCCCTGCGCACGGCGACCCAGGAGTGCGCCACATAGCTCAAGGAGGAGCCGTTGGAGGTGCGCTCCAGGTAGTAGTCGATGTTCCTGGGGATGTCCTCGGGCTTGAGCTCGTATCCCAGCTGATGGAAGAGCTCCTGGAGATACTCCGCGCCGAAGAGATAGAAGAGCATGAGCGTATCCGCCTGCTTGGAGGCCTTGTAGCGATTGCAGGTATCCCCCTCCGCCTCCAGGATCCGATCCAGTCTCTGGATATCCCCGTATTTATCAATGTAGCCCTGCCAGTCGAACTCCTGGAGCTGATCGTATCCCTCGAACTGGCTGATAATCCCGTCCTCGTGGAAGACCACCCGCATCTTCCGGCTGATCTCCCGCCAGCGATCGATTTCCGCCTTGCGAATATCGAGGCGATCGCAGAGCTGATCCCACTCCTGCCTGGGCAGGATGTCCGGGAGTTCCAGGGCCTGGTTCATGACGAAAACAACCATGACGTTGGTGTAGGAGTTGTTGCTCAGCCCCGGGCTCTCCGCATCCGGATAGCCGTCGTGGAACTCGTCCGGACCCATGACCCCGTGGATCTCGAAGCGGTCCAGCTCCTCGTTGTATGCGGTGATGCTGGACCAGAAGCGAGCGATCTCCAGGATCATCTCCGCGCCGTAGAAGGAGAGGAACTCGAAATCCCCGCTGATCTGACAATACTGCCAGATGTTGTACACAAGGGCCACGTTGACGTGGCGCTGCAGATGCGACTTGTCCGGAAGCCAGCGCCCGGAATTGGGATTGAGGTGCATGGTCTGGGTCTCCTCCCGGCCGTTGCTCCCGCTTTGCCAGGGGAACATCGCCCCTTTGTACCCGCGTTCATGAGCCATCTGCCGGGCTGTGTCCAGCCGACGGTAGCGATACATGAGCAGGGTGCGGGTGATCTGGGGCGCCCGAAAATTGAGGTAGGGGAAGATGATGATCTCGTCCCAGAAGATGTGGCCCCGGTAGGCCTCCCCGTGCCAACCGCGCGCTGGCATGCCCACGTCGATGTCCAGGGAGTGCATGGAGGCGCTCTGCAGGAGGTGGAAGCAATAGATGTGCAGGGTCCGCTGCACATAGTGGTAGTGATCGTAATCCTGGCCTCCCCCTTCCGGAGATCCGTTCACGTTAAGCTCCACCTCCATGGCGAACCTGCGCCACAGGTGCTTCCACGTCTGGGCATGGCTCCGCAGAAGGGATATGAGCCGTCCTGATCGGCAGACCGCCTCCGAGGCCTCCAGAAAGGGCTCGGTTATGGCCGGATCCCTGGAGGTATACATGGAAACAATCTTCTCCACCCTCACCCCCTGGTTTTCGGCAAGCCCAACACGGAAATCGTGGGCGATGTATCCAGATTCCCTTCGACACTCCCGCTGAACGCGGAGTGGCTTGCGCTGCTGGAACACCTCGGTGCGCGCGGCCTGGGCCACGGCGAGCTTGGACTGATTGGTCTGCACCTGCAGCCCGATGGTCCGCTCGTCGATCTCGCTGGTGCACACGGGCTCCAGATGTTTGTTGTTCAGAGCCTGATAGCGCTTGACCCCGGAATTGTCCACCTGCCCGTCCAGAGAGCTCCGTATCTCCAGGTCCCCGGACCAGTTGACCGGAGCGATGCCCGTTTCCAAGCCGGCCATGTGCATGTTGTGCATGCACACGATGCGGCGGTGGTAGATGCGCGTTTCCCTTCCGGCTCGATCCCGCACGTGGAGGGAGCGATAGAGGACGCCGTTTTTAAGGTCCACACCCTTGCGATAGGAGATAAGCTCCATATCGTCGATGGTGAACCACTCCTCGCCGGGGAAGCGGAAGGTGAGGCCGAGCCAGTTAGGCATGTTGACCAGATCCTCGTTCTCGATGATCCGCCCGGCCATCTCGGTCTGGAGACGATTGTACCCGCCCGCGAGGTAGGTTCCCGGGTAGTGGATCGTATCTGCTTCCATCTCCGGTTCCGCCCCCCTGGTGGCGAAATACCCGTTGCCCAGGGTGCACAGGGCCTCCCGCAGACCCTGCAGCTCGGGGACGTAATCGGAGTAGTCCAGGGACCAGGTCCGCCAGTTCCGCAAGTAGGCATAGACCATGGACAGAAAATCACGCACTTCGCCTACCGATTCCAGCCTGTACTTGCCTTCGGTGGGACGCGACTCGTTGGCCACAACCAGGGTAATGCCCTTTTTGGAGAGAGCGTGAAAGGCATTCTCGTCCGTGACATCATCGCCGATGAAGATAGGGACCACTCCATATTGGTCCAGCTCGAGCTCGCGCAGGAGCCACTGTACCGCATATCCTTTGTGCCAGGGGATGTCCGGCCCCAGCTCGAAGACCTTCTTGCCGGACCCCTTGCGCAGCCCTTGGGCACGCTCCAGGACCCTGTCCACGATACTCTCTACCTCGGGAACACGATCCTGGTCCACATTCCGGTAGTGCACCGCAATGGAAAATTTCTTTCGCTCCACCTGGGCCCCATCTATATCCGCCAACTCACTGTTTAGCTCGGATTCGGCCTGATCCAGAGCGGGAAGGCTCTCCCGGGCCTCTTCCACTTCCATGTGGACCCCTCCTGGGCCCTCGATCTCGAATCCGTGGCTGCCGGCGAAATAGAGTCCCTTCACGTCGACGAGCTGCCGGGCATCCGCAAGACCGCGGCCGCTGATAACGGCAACAGTGCATTTCTCGGTCAGACTGCCCAGGATGTTGCGCATTTCCGGGGACAGGGTCGCATCTTCCGGGCGAGAGACGATCGGGGTCAATGTCCCGTCGTAATCCAGAAAGACCGCGACCCGCTTATCCTCGAAACGCTTCCTGATCTCCTCGAAGAAGATGAGGCCGTGGGGCAGTCGCTGGACATCGTCCTTGAGATCCATCTGCTGCAGATCCTGCACAACGATGTCCGCTCCCGCTTCCCGGAGCTGCGCCTCCACACCGGTCCGGTCCACTCCGACCACCATCCCGAAGTTTCCCTTGCGGCCGGCCTGGACACCGGAAATGGCGTCCTCGAACAAGACGCTCCGGGCGGGGGACACGTCGAGGAGGCGAGCCGCCTCCTGGAAGGAATCCGGCTCGGGCTTGCCCTTGAGGTCGTTGTGCTCAATGTCGATGCCGTCCACCCGTACGTCGAAGAGATGATCGATATTGGCCGCATCGAGAACGGTCTGGCAATTCTTGCTGGAAGAGACCACCGCGATGCGGAAGCTGCGGCTCCGCAGCTGGTGGATCAGATCCACGCTGGTCTCGTACACGTCCACGCCCTTTTGCTGAAGGCTCTGATTGAAGATGCGGTTCTTTCGGTTGCCCAGCCCGCAGACCGTTTCCGACTCAGGAGAATCGTCCACGTTGCCGTAGGGGAGCGAGATCCCCCTGGAGTCCAGAAAGGATTTCACACCCTGGTAGCGGGGCAGTCCATCCACATAGTCCCGGTAGTCCCCTTCAATGGAAAAGGGAGTGAATCCGTCCTTGCCGAATTTGACCCGCAGGAACTCGTCGAAGAGCTCCTTCCAGGCCTCGGCATGGAGCCTGGCAGTGGTGGTGACGACCCCGTCCAGATCGAAGATGCACGCTTGATACTCCGACCTGGAGATCCCGTACTGTTTTCCGGCCATGATCACGCTCCTTGATCCTTGTCTCCGTGTGCCCACACTGGGCATTCCCCCGCGAAAAGGGGGAACAGAGGTCTCGCCTTTCCCTGCCCCGTGCCACCCTGGTTTCGAATTGGTCGACTTCGTCCTCCTCAGACAAGACGACTCCAATTATAGGAACAATTTGTGTGATATTCTAGCAAAATATTGCTTTTTGAAAACCGTAGGAAAGGAAAAAGTTTTGGCGGCAGGGAGCGGTATTCGGTAGCTGGTGGTCGGTGCTCAGAGGTCGGAGATCGGAGATCGGAGGTCGGAGATCAGTAGTCAGTAGTCAGTAGTGGTCAGTAGTCAGTAATAAAAGGACAGACATCAGATGATCATTCAAGCTACCGGCTTCATTCCAGGATCCGGAATTTGGAACCCAGAACGGAGAACGGGGAACGGGGAACGTCAAACCCGGCTCCGGGGAACGGTCTCCAGGAAGCTGGCCGCCACGACGAGAACGGCTCCGCCCAGACCCATGAGCCCTCCGAAGGGCTCCCGGGCGAACAGGGCCGCGGAAACGGAGCCCACGATCACCTCGCTCATGAGCAGGATCCCGATGCGGGGCGGCTCCAGCCGCTGCGCGGCCCACATAAATCCGCTCAGGGAGGCGGCCCACCAGAGGCCGCCCAGGAAAAACATCCACAGCAACCCTTCTGCCATGTTCCCCCCACCGGGCCAGGACACAGAGCCCCATCCCAGCGCGAGGGCGACCGCGAGTCCCGCAACCGCTCCTCCGGCGCAGAAGCAGAAATTGCTCTCCGCAGGGCCGCTATTGCCGTGCTCGTAGATCCCCGTGGAGGCGATGGCCCACAAAATTCCGGAAACGAGGCCGAGCCCGTCACCCAGGGTCCTGGGCAGGGGAATGCTGCCGTGGCTTCCATACAGAACAAGACCGATACCGACAAGCCCGAACACGATGGCCGCGTAGCGCCATCCGGAAACACTGCGCTGCAACCAGAAACGCTGAATAAGCGTGCTCCAGATGGGAGTGAGGTAGAACAAAAGGATCACCACGGCAACCTTGCCGTAGAGCAGGCCGTCGGAATACAGCACAAAGGAGCTCCCTCCCAGTGCGAGACTCAGCATGCTTCGGGTCCCTGCCTCGCGCAGACGCCGCCGTCCCCTCCAGCCCCAGGGAAGCAGAACAAGGCTTCCTATGAGCACTGCGATGAAGGTTATCCATGGCCCGGCCTGGACCACATCCTGGACCCGTCGCAACGGGACCCAGTAAAGCCCCCACATGGCGCCGGCACATACAACGACCAACCCCGGTCCGAAAAGGTTCCGCATAACACTGGCACTCCCAAAACATCATCTTAGCAGGACAGAAAAAGAAAATCCGTCTTACCTGTTCAGCCCATCATTTACAAGGCAAAACGCGAATTACTGGCATCTATTGGCCACGTATCTTCATTTCATGATCCTCAATATATTATGACTTTTTTTATCGCTTGATGACAAATGTTTTCGCAATAGCTTTTGAATCGACACAACAAATATACATGAACAAGACATCATCCTCAAAGAAAAATTTTATTTCGACTAAAATGGTCCACACAGGGAT
The DNA here is from genome assembly GCA_964395575.1 of uncultured Desulfohalobiaceae bacterium. Taxonomy (GTDB): domain Bacteria; phylum Desulfobacterota; class Desulfovibrionia; order Desulfovibrionales; family Desulfothermaceae; genus JAIPDU01. The sequence goes on along the minus strand of CAYNCR010000065.1, from coordinate 309 downwards.
CAAAAAACCGAAACATTTGCAGCTTGCCTTCCGAGTGCTGAAAAAGTTTTGAGTGAGCACGCGAACGGGTTTCGACTCCATTTCCATCAATCTATGGTCCGACGCTTCAGCCCCCTGCTTGTTCCACTCCGATATACGGAAAGCGCCCCCATGTTCGGAGGGGCGGACGCTCTTGCACTTTGTAACGTGCTTTGTCATAGATTTAAAATGGTATAAGCATTATTTCCGAGCTAACCCGGGCACAAGCATGAAAAGCGAGGCGAAGGCGGGTGGACGCTGAAGCGCGGGTTTCATCCCGGGTTTCCCATG
>CAYNCR010000064.1:0-11947 GCA_964395575.1 uncultured Desulfohalobiaceae bacterium | reverse complement strand
CCTCGGAGGCCCGGCATTCGTTCTCCCGCTCGTAGGTGGAATAGTAGTACGGGGTGTAGGCCTCGAACTCCGCGGCGCAGGTGTCCACGAGCTTGTACGTGGCCGAGATCCCGTGGCGCTTGCGCGCCCTGCGGACCTCCTCCTGGCTGCGGTCCACGAGCCCGGCGAGCTGCCTGTCGGAAAAGCCGAGTTGCTTGGCCCGCCTGAAAATCGCCCCGGATTGATCCGGATCGTCGATATCCGGCCAGTCCCCGGCCCATTCCAGGAGCTCGGCCTCGAAATCCACAAGCTCCCGGATTTGGCGCAGGAACCAGGGATCGATATATGTGTCCCGATGGATCTCCTCATCGGTGATGCCGCTCTTCATGGCCATGCGGAGGGAGATGAGCCGCTGGGAGTTGGGTTTGCGCAACTTGGCCACGATTTCCTCGTACTCCGGCAATTGCGGCTGAAAGCTGTTTGCGAAGCCGATCATGCCCGTCTCCAGGGAGCGCATCCCCTTCTGCAGCGACTCCTTGAAGGTTCGGCCGATGGCCATGGTCTCGCCCACGCTGCGCATGGAGGAGGTCAGCTCGTCCTGGGAGCCCTCGAATTTCTCGAAAGTGAAGCGGGGCAGCTTGACCACGCAGTAGTCAATGGAGGGCTCGAAGGAGGCCACTGTCTCGCGGGTGATATCGTTGGGCAGCTCGTCCAGGCTGTATCCCACCGCCAGCTTGGCCGCGATCTTGGCGATGGGGAATCCCGTGGCCTTGGAGGCAAGCGCGGAGGAGCGCGACACGCGGGGATTCATCTCGATGACCATCATGTCGCCGTCCTGCGGATTGACCGCGAACTGCACGTTGGACCCCCCGGTTTCCACCCCGATCTCGCGCATGATGTCCAGAGAGGCGTTTCGCATCCGCTGGTACTCGCGGTCAGTCAAGGTCTGGGTCGGGGCCACGGTCACTGAGTCCCCGGTATGGATCCCCATGGGATCCAGGTTCTCGATGGAGCAGATGATCACGCAGTTATCGTTCTTGTCCCGCATGACCTCGAGCTCAAACTCCTTCCACCCGAGAACGGATTCCTCGAGCATGACTTCGTGGGTCATGCTCGCGGCCAGCCCGCGACGGGCGATCTCCTCCAAATCCTCCAGATTGTACGCCACACCGCCGCCGGTGCCCCCCAGGGTGAAGGCGGGCCGAACAATCACCGGAAGCTCGATATGTTCGGCGATTTCCCGGATCTCCTCCAGGCTGCGGGCGATATCGCTCTTGGGGACCTTGAGGCCGATGTTCTCCATGGACTGCCGGAACCGCTCCCGGCTTTCGGCCTTCTGGATCACCTCCAGAGAAGCTCCGATGAGCTCAACCCCGTATTCCTCCAGCACACCCTGCTCAGAGACGGCCACAGCCGTATTCAGCCCGGTTTGTCCGCCAAGGGTGGGGAGCAGGGCGTCGGGACGCTCGCGAGCGATGATCTTGGCCACCGACTCCGGGGTAATGGGCTCAAGATAGGTGCGGGTGGCCAGCTCCGGGTCAGTCATGATCGTGGCCGGATTGGAGTTGATGAGCACCACTTCGTACCCTTCCTCCCGAAGGGCCTTCAAAGCCTGGGTCCCGGAATAGTCGAACTCGCAGGCCTGACCGATGATGATCGGTCCGGAGCCGATAAGCATGATACGCTTGAGGTCGTCTCGCTTGGGCATAAATGACTTCGCTGCTGTTTGGAATTTCTGCGTGTTCGTCGTTCACACGGCACGAGGGCTCGAGATCTCACATCCGCCGAACCGGGGTAAGCATATAAGACCCCGGCGGAATATGCAAACAGCGCAAGGATCCCAAGTTGCCCCGGCCCGGCTCCCAATTTCCTGCTCGTCCTGCCTCAGCCGGCACTCCCTCCGGCACAGCCTTGACAACACGGCCATTGCGCGCTATACATCTAAAGTTAGGCCAACCAAACATATTCTCGGAGGAGTCTGTGACGCCCTGTCCTCTAAACCATTTTTCCTCTGGCAGCAAGGTCGCCGTAGCCAGTCTCTCCGGAGGGAAGGGGGCCCGTTCGCGGCTCTACGCCCTAGGTTTCACCCCGGGCACGGAGGTGCTCATCACCTCCTGCGGCGCAGGCCCCGTCCGTATCAAGATCCGGGGCTCGGATCTGAGCCTGGGCCAGGGGCTGGCGGAAAAAGTCCTTGTGACCCCTGTGGAATAGCCGAACAACCATTTCCGGTAAGCATAGCACGAGTTCTATTCAGGAGAACACCATATGGAACAGACAGCGCTTTCCCTGCGCCGACTGGCCAAGCACCAATCCGCGCGGATCCTGAGCATCAACGCCTCGGGTGAGCTGGGCCGCCGCATCCGGGACATGGGGCTCGTTCCCGGCGTAGAGGTCACCATCATAGGCCGCGCCCCGCTCAAGGACCCAGTCGCGCTGAAGGTCCACGGCTTCACCCTTTCCCTGCGCAACAACGAGGCGGATCACATCCTGGTGGAGCCGCTTGAGGAGTCCGTTGCGTAAGCTCGATTCAGTTACGAGCGCGAGCCTTCCCATGGACACAAACAAATTCCATCACGCAGAGGAATGCTTCTTCCATTTGCCTCCCGAGGGTGGCATGCGGGTCCCTGTCTGGCTCTTCGGCAGCCGGGAGCTCCTTTTGGACATGGGGCCCGAGGTCCTGCAGCAGGCGGCGAATGTGGCCCACCTTCCCGGAATTCGCACGGCCTCCATGGCCATGCCCGACGCCCACTGGGGCTACGGCTTTCCCATCGGCGGTGTGGCCGCCTTCGACCCGGATCGGGACGGGGTGATCTCCGTGGGCGGCATCGGATACGACATCGCCTGCGGGGTGCGGACCATGCGGACCGGAGTCGATCGCGAGGTTGTGCAGGGAAAACTGCAGGAGCTGGCGGATGCCCTGTATAAGACAGTCCCCGCCGGCCTCGGCTCAGAGGGCACAATCAAGCTCACCGCATCCAAACAGGACCGTCTCCTGGAGAAAGGGGCCGTCTGGGTCGTGGAGAAGGGATACGGCGAAGAGGCGGACCTGGACTTCATCGAGGACCGGGGCCGCATGGAATGGGCCGATCCGGACAAGGTTTCCGACACCGCCAAGAAGCGGCAGAAGCGCCAGCTGGGTACCCTGGGCTCGGGGAACCACTATCTGGAGATCCAGTGCGTGGATGAAATCTATGACGCGGAGGCCGCGGCCGCCTTCGGCCTGTTCCGGGACGAGATCCTGGTCACAGTGCACAGCGGCTCCCGGGGTTTGGGGCACCAGATCGGCACCGACTATATTCAGATTTTGGGCCGGGCGACCTCCAAGCACAAGATCTCCCTTCCCGCGCGGGAGCTGGTCTGCGCCCCCATCCGCTCCCAGGAGGGCGAGGACTATTTCCGGGCCATGTGCTGCGGAGTGAACAACGCTCTGGCCAACCGCCAGGTCCTGGGTCACCTCGCCAGGAAGGCCTTCACCAGCGTCATTCCCGAGGCCCGGCTCGAGCTCGTGTACGACGTGAGCCACAACACGTGCAAGATCGAGGACCACGTGGTGGACGGCCACAACACGCGCTTGTACGTGCACCGCAAGGGCGCCACTAGGGCCTTCGGCCCGGAAAGCGCGGAAATCCCGGAGCCCTACCGCGGCATCGGCCAGCCCGTCATTATCGGGGGGAGCATGGGCAGCAGCTCCTATATCCTGGCCGGAAACAGCGCCGGGCAAAACCGGGCCTGGGGCTCGGCCTGCCACGGAGCAGGCCGGGCCATGAGCCGAAAAAAGGCCACCAAGACCTGGAGCGCAAAGGAAGTGATCGGCGAGCTTGCCCGGCAGGGCATACTGGTCAAGGCGGCGAGCAAGAAGGGAGCCGCAGAGGAGGCCCCCATGGCGTACAAGAACGCGGAGATGGTGGTGGAAGCCACCCATCGCGCCGGCCTGGCCCGGAAGGTGGTCCGGATGCGGCCCATGGCCTGCATCAAAGGCTAAAAGGGCGTTCAAAATATCCCAATTGCTGCGTTGCTTCAAAAAGCTCAAGCTCTCGCGTAGGCCCCCTACGCAACGAGCTTGAGCTTTTTTTGCGCCTTGCACTTGAAATATTTTGAACGCCCTGTCTCATGTAACTTACCGCATAAACGACGATGTGAAAGTGCGCTCCGCGATCAGCGGAGCGCACTTTCTTTCTCTTTATTCGCGATGATTCGCGGGCTCTCTGTCTTTCCGCCCCTGGATCACCGATTTCTGGCTCTAGCTGATCTTGTCTCCGGGAGCCACTTCACGCTCAGGAGTGAGCAGGTTCAGCCCCTGCTCCCCGTGGACAGCCAGGACCATGCCCTGCGAGGTGACCCCGCGCAGTTTGCGGGGCTTGAGATTGGCAACCACGGCCACGTACTTGCCCACCATCTCCTGCGGGGAGTAGGCCTCGGCCAGGCCGGCCACGATCTGGCGCGTGGAGCCCTCGCCCGCATCCACTTCCAGCTGGAGCAGACGGTCCGCGTCGGGATGGGGGCTCGCCCCCTCCACGCGGCCCACCCGCAGATCGAGCTTCTGGAAGTCGGCAAAGTCGAGCTCCAGGGCCTGCTCGACCTCCGAGCCCTGCTTCTTCCCGGCCTTTTCCGCGTTCGCCTTCCCGGATTTCTTGCCGGAATCCTGCTTGGCGTCTTCGGCCTCCTCCCGGTTCAGCTTGAGCTCCTGCCTGGGGAAGAGATTGGATTTCCTGGCCACCTGGGTCGCCTCCGGCAGATAGACCCATTCCGAGCACTCCCGGCGCAAATCCACGTCCAGTTGCTCCAGATCCAGCCCCAGCTGGCCGCACATGGTTCGGGAGGCATCGGGCATCACCGGCCGCAGGGCGAGGGCGATGCGGCGCAGCGAGGCCAGGGCCAGGGCGAGCACCGTTTTCAGCCGCTCCGTGTGGCCCTGTTTGTACAGGCTCCAAGGCGCATTGGTATCGATGTATTTGTTCACCCCGCGCACGAATTCCATGAGCCATTCCAGGGCATCTGCGGTGTGCACCGCCTCGAAGCTCTCCAGGTATTTCTCCAGGTGATCCATGCCCAACTGCAGAAGCTCTTGGTCCTCCTGCTCCAGGTCAAAATCCGCGGGAGGCGGCGGAGCGCTGGCCCCGAAATACTTGCCGGTCATGGCCAGGCAGCGGCTGAACAGGTTGCCCAGGTCGTTGGCCAGATCGGCGTTGAATCGGCCGATCAGTCCCTCCTCGGAAAAATTGCCGTCCTGGCCGAACTGCATCTCCCGCATCAGGAAAAAGCGGAAGGCGTCCAGGCCGTACTTGGACCGAAGCTCCAGGGGTCGGACCACGTTGCCCAGGCTCTTGGACATCTTCTCCTCGTGCACCTTCCAGTACCCGTGCACACGGAGCCCCCGGAACAGGGGCAGACCGGCGGCGCGGAGCATCGTGGGCCAGAAGATGGCGTGCGGCTTGATGATGTCCTTGGCCACAAGGTGATGCGCCACAGGCCAGAACCGGTCGTAGTCCTCATTCTCCGGCCAGCCCAGGGCGGAAATATAGTTGATCAGGGCGTCGAACCAGACGTAGGTCACGTACCCCGTGTCGAAGGGGAGCTCAATGCCCCACTCCAGCCGGGACTTGGGGCGGGAGATGCACAGGTCCTCCAGGGGCTCCCGCAGCATGGCCAGCACCTCCCTGCGGTAGCGCTCCGGCTGGATGAAGTCCGGATTGTCCTCGATATATTGCACGAGCCAGTCCTGGTAGCGGCTCATGCGGAAGAAATAATTCGTCTCCTGGATATACTCCGGGGGCTTCTGGTGGTCCGGGCAATTGCCGCCATCCAGCTCCTTTTCCGTGAAGAAGCGCTCGCATCCGAAGCAGTAGTACCCCCCGTACTCCCCGAAATAGATGTCGCCGTTGTCGAACACGAGCTGCAGAAAGCGCTGCACGCAGGCCACGTGATCCGGGTCCGTGGTGCGGATGAACCGATCAAAGGCGACGCCCAGCTCGGGCCAGAGTTCGCGGAACTTGCCGCTGACCCGGTCCGCGTACTCCTGGGGGCCCTCGCCGCGCTCCCGGGCGGACTGCAAGATCTTGTCCCCGTGCTCGTCCGTCCCGGTCAGAAACAGGGTCCCCTTCCCCAGCATCTTGTGGAAGCGGTTCAGGCTGTCTGCAAGGATCGTGGTATAGGCGTGGCCCAGGTGGGGCTCTGCGTTCACGTAGTAGATGGGGGTGGTGATGTAGAAAGTCTCCTCCACTGCGCGCTACCTCCCGGATTTGTTCTGCTTTTTGCCCTGGGCGCCGCTTTTGCCGCCGTCGGATGAGGCCTGTTTCTGGCCCCCGCTCTTGCCCTTGCCGCCGGAACGGGATCCGCCCCGCCGCTTGCCTCGGGAACGCCGTCCCTTCTTGCGCTGCCCTGAGCCTCCGGAGGGCTTGGCCTTCTCCTGCCGGCCGCTCGCCTCTCCTGTTTTTGTTTCGTCATTGTCCGAGCTGTCGGCATCGGGTTCCTCTTCGGCGCCTTCGGGGACCAGCTCCTCGGGGGCGGGCTGGCTGCAGCCCTCGACGTCGGCCTCTTCGGCATCCCCCTCTTTCGTCCCGCCGGAGAGAAGCTCACCCCACTCCAGGAGATTGATCTCCCGCTCCTCCCCTTCTCCGGCATCCACGACCAGGGTGTCCCGGAAGAAATTGGCCCGGAGCACCTTTACCTCGCCGAGGCTGGTGCTGTACTTGCGGCCGATCTTGGGGCAGCGGCTATAGAAGTCGGCATAGGCCTTCTTTTCGAAGTTGAGGCAGCACAAAAGCCTGCCGCACACCCCGGATATCTTGGAGGGATTGAGGAAGAGCTGCTGCTCCTTGGCCATCTTGATGGTCACGGGCACGAATTCACGCATGAACTGATGGCAGCAGCAGATACGGCCGCAGTTCCCGACGCCCCCCAGTATCTGGGCCTCGTGGCGGACCCCGATCTGCCGGAGCTCGATCCTGGCCTTGTACTGGTTGACCAGATCCTTGACCAGCTCCCGGAAATCCACCCTGTTGGGGGCGGTGAAGTAGAAGACAAACTTGCTCTGGTCGAAGCGGACCTCCACGTCGACCAGCTTCATCTCCAGGCCCTTCTCCTTGATCTGCTCCCGGCAATAGGCAAAGGAGTTGCGGGCCAGCTCCCGGTTCTCCTCCTGCCGGGCCAGATCCTCCTCGTCGGCCTTGCGGTCGATTGCCTTGATCTCGTCCGGCCCGAGACTCTCGGGCAGGCCCGTGTCCACCAGGGCCACGCGCCCGATGCCCTGTCCCTCCTCGGTGGTGACGATGACGTGGTCTCCGGGGGTCAGGTCCTCCTGAGCCGCCTCGAAGTAATAGATCTGTCCTTGCTCTCTGAACTTGACCCCTATATACATGCTCAACCCGCTTTGCCGCGGCCAGTTCCCCGCAGCTCATGGATACGTTTGTTCGTATGGCCGATGTCGGAACCCCCGTCACCCGCCCCGCAATAGCACCTCTCAACCCGGCGCTGGATGGCCGTGGCCCCATGGGCAAAGCCCACGCAGCTCTCCGACACGGGGGTAGTCCCGATAGAATCGGATCGGCGGGCCCTGGGACACGGGGCCGCGATCGCGGCGAACAGCCGGGGCCATCCGGAAGGAAAGCTCCTCCCCCTTGCGGGAGACGACCGGACAAAGCCGGGTCCTCAGGCGCCTTTTTCCTTGATGAGCTCCCTGAGCCGCTGCAGGGCCCTGTCGATGCCCTCGGGATTGCCTCCGCCGGCCTGAGCCAGCTCCGGGCGGCCTCCGCCGCTGCCGCCCACTTCCCTGGCCACTTCCTGGACCAGCTCCGGTGCGGTGAAGCGTTCCTGCAGATCGGGGCTCACGAACAGGAGCAGATGAGCCTTGCCCTTGTTCTCCGCGGCCAGAAGGATCACCCCTGAGGAAAGCCGGGAGCGGAGATCGTCCATCGCGGAGCGCAGGCCCTTCATGTCCGAGCTCTCCGGGAGCTCCATTTTGGTCGCAAGCAGGCGCACGCCGGCGACCTCATCGCAGCGGTCCAACAGATCCCCTCCGCCGGAGAGCTGCTTGGCCTGGAGCTCCTGCTTCTCCCGCTCCAGCTGCTTGATCTGCTCCAGCAGGCCGGCGGCCTTTCCGGCCACCTCCTCGGGGGACGCTCGCAGGGCCTCGGCCGTCTCGGACAGGGCATTCCGCTTCTTGCGGTACTCGAGCACGGCGTTCCAGCCGGTGGCCGCCTCGATGCGGCGCACACCGGAGGAGACCCCGGTCTCGGACAGGATGTAGAAGCTGCCCGCCTGACCGGTCCGCTCCAGATGGACCCCGCCACACAGCTCCTTGGATACGTGGGGGACCTCCACAATACGGACCCGTTCCTGGTATTTTTCCTCGAAAAGACCCACTGCCCCTTCCTGTTCCGCCTGCTCGTAGTCCACTTCGCGGCAGCCCACGGGAAGATCCCGCAGGATGGCGTCGTTGACCTCGTCCTCTACAGCGCGGATCTCCTCCTCGGAAAGGGGGCTGATATGGGTGAAGTCGAAGCGCAACCGGTCCGGGGCCACCAGGGAGCCGGACTGCTTGACGTAGTCGCCGAGCACCCGGCGCAGGGCCGCATGGAGCATATGGGTGCAGGTATGGTTCCTGGCGGTGTGCATGCGGTCGCGATCCACAGCCAGATGGACCTCCTGGTCCAGATACAGGCTTCCGCGGTCCACATCCACACGGTGGATCAGCACTTCCGGAGCCGGATTCTGGGTATCCAGGACGTAGGCCTTATCCGTGTCCGTGGTCATCATCCCGCTGTCGCCCACCTGACCTCCGGACTCTCCATAGAAGGGGGTCCGGGCGGTCACGGCGTAGCCGCTCTCCCCGGGCGCGAGCTCCCTGAGGGAGTTGCCGGAGAGATCCAGCAGGGACACGATCCGGCTTGTGGTCTCATAGGTCTCATAGCCCACGAATTCGCTGGTAATCTCGTTCTGCAGGAGCTCGCCGAACACCTGGGCCAGATCCCTTTCCCCACTGCCGGCCCAGGAGGCCTTGGAGCGCTCCCTCTGGACCTGCATCTGCTGTTCATATCCGGCCTCGTCCACGTCGAAGTCGCGGCCCTCGGCCACGTCCCGGACGATGTCCACCGGAAAGCCGTAGGTGTCGTAGAGCTTGAAAACAACCTCTCCGGGAACCGTGCTCTCCCCGCGACTGGACAGATCCGTCAGCTCCTGCTCCAGGATCTCCAGGCCATGGTCCAGGGTCCGGCTGAAGCCCTCCTCCTCCTTGTGGACCACCTTGGCCATGAATTCACTGCCCTGGATGAGCTCGGGATAGGCCTCGCCCATTTCATTCACCAGCTGGCCGCAGATCTCAAAGAGGAAGGGCTGAACCAGCCCAATGCTCCGGCCGAAGCGGAACCCTCTCCGGATCAGGCGTCGCAGGACGTATCCGCGGCCCTCGTTGGAGGGCAGGATCCCGTCCGCGATCATGAAGGCGATGGCCCTGGTGTGATCCGCGATGACCCGCAGGGCGGTGTCCGTGGCCTCGTTCTCGCCGAAGCGCACGCCCGCTTTGTACGCCGCGCTCTGGATCAGGCCGCTGAAGAGGTCCGTGTCGAAGTTGGACGGTACGCCCTGGCAAATCGCAGCGATGCGCTCCAGTCCCATGCCGGTGTCGATGCTGGGTTGGGGCAGGGGCTCCATAGTACCGGACTCGTGCCGATTGTACTGCATGAAGACCAGATTCCAGATCTCCAGATAGCGATCGCAGTCGCAGACCCCGATTTCGCAGTCCGGGCCGCAGGCCATCTGCTCGCCCTGATCGAAGAGGATCTCCGAGCAGGGGCCGCAGGGTCCGGTATCCCCCATGGCCCAAAAATTCTCCTCCTCGTCGAGTCGATAGATCCGCTCCTTGGGCACCCCGATATTCTCGCGCCAGATCCGTTCCGCCTCGTCATCCTCGCGGAAGATGGAGACGTAGAGCTTCTCCGGGGTCAGCTTCAGCTCCCGGGTCAGATACTCCCAGGCCAGACGGACGGCCTCCTCCTTGAAATAGTCCCCGAAGGAGAAGTTGCCCAGCATCTCGAAGAAGGTGTGGTGCCGCCTGGTGCGGCCCACATTCTCCAGGTCGTTGTGCTTGCCGCCCACGCGCAGGCACTTCTGGGAGGTCACCGCTCGGGAGTAGTCCCTGCGCTCCAGGCCCTGGAAGACGTTCTTGAACTGCACCATGCCGGCGTTGGTGAACAGCAGGGTGGGGTCCTCCTTGGGCACCAGCGGGGCGCTGGGGACCTTCTGGTGTCCATTGCTGGCGAAAAAGTCCAGAAAGCTCCGACGGATCTCTGCCGCTGTAATCACAACCGACTCCTATTCGCTTTCCTTGTTCGTGCCGCCGCTGTCGCCGGCGGCCTCAGGCTCCGGCTCGTCCCGGGCCTCCTGCTTGAGCCCGAAATGCTCCTTGAGCTTGTCCTCGATGACATTGAGCGTCTCCGGGTTCTCCTGGAGATAGGCCCGGACGTTATCCCGGCCCTGTCCCAGGCGCTCCGAGCCGAAGGCGTACCAGGAGCCGCTCTTGTCCACGATGCCGTGCTCCACAGCGAGATCCAGGAGCTCTCCCTCCCGGGAAATGCCCTGGCCGTAGAGCACATCGAACTGGGCCTCGCGGAAGGGCGGGGCCACCTTGTTCTTGACCACCTTGACCTTGACCCGATTGCCGTAAACCTCGTCCTTGTCCTTGAGGGTCTGGATCTTGCGGATATCCAGCCGGACCGAGGAATAGAACTTCAGGGCGTTGCCCCCGGTGGTGGTCTCCGGGCTCCCGAATCCGGAAGTGCCGATCTTCATCCGGATCTGGTTGATGAACACCACCATCGTCTTGGAACGGTGGATGGATCCGGTCAGCTTGCGCATGGCGTGGGACATGAGCCTGGCTTGGCCGCCCACCTGGGTTTCGCCCATATTCCCCTCCAGCTCGGCCTGGGGAATCAGGGCGGCCACGGAGTCCACCACGATCACGTCCAGGGCTCCGGACCGCACCAGGAGGTCGCTGATTTCCAGGGCCTGCTCCCCATAGTCCGGCTGAGAGATGACGAGCTCCTCGGTGTCGACACCGAGCCGCTTGGCATAGCTCACGTCCAGGGCGTGCTCCGCGTCGATGAAGGCCACGGAGCCGCCGTTCTTTTGCGCCTCGGCCAGCAGATGCAGGGCCATGGTGGTTTTGCCCGAGGATTCCGGGCCGTAGATCTCGACAACCCTGCCCCGCGGCATGCCACCCACTCCCAGGGCCATGTCCAGGCCGAAGGAGCCCGTGGGGATGGCCGGGACCTCCTGATGGGCCTGATCGTTCAAATACATCACCGAGCCCTGGCCGTACTTGCGCTCGATGGTGGTCATAGCCGTCTGCAGGGCTTCCTTGCGTTGATCCTGCTGAGGCTGGGCTGAATTCTTCGTTTTCCGAGCCATGGTCAACTCCGCTGGCTTGCGTCTCAAAAAAACGGGCATCCGCGCCGAGGGGTCCGCTGCCCGAAAGCTGTTTGCGGACCCGGCAATCCGGGGCTGCCGGATTCATGACTTGCTTGTGGCGTCATTCCGGGTGGTCCTCAGGGAACGCCTCCTCACACGAGCCGCCGGGTCCAGAAAGCCGACCGGTCCGTGGGAACCGCTGGGCTCGCCCTTCTGGTCCCAGCCCGAAATGAGCCTCCTGAAAAACATGTTAATTTATCAAACTCGGCCACCAAGGGCAACACATGCCCCTTGCCCCGCACTGCCGCATCTATTAGGATCTAGGGCATGAACCCAACCTACGATTGCCTTGCCCTTTTCTCCGGAGGGCTGGACAGCCTGCTCAGCTGCAAGCTGATGCAACAGCAGAACCTCCGGGTCCTGGGCCTTCACTTTATCAGTCCCTTCTTCGGCAAACCGGACCGCATTGATCACTGGCAGCGCGAGCACGGCGTGGACATCCTGCCCGTGGATGTGAGCCGGGAATACGTGCAGCTCCTGCTCGACGGCCCCAAATGGGGGGTGG
>CAYNCR010000063.1:0-11971 GCA_964395575.1 uncultured Desulfohalobiaceae bacterium | reverse complement strand
CGGAAAGGGAAAAGAGATTGAAGCAACACAAAAAACAGATCCTGTTGATTATCGTGACCGGCCTGTCTGGTGCCGGGAAGAGCACGGCCCTGAATGTCTTCGAGGATCTGGGGTTCTTTTGCGTGGACGGTCTGCCCTCCGGCATGATCGACAGGATGGCCAACCTCTTTCAAAAAGAGAACCCCGGAAATTATCGGGGGCTGGCTCTGGGGATCGATGTGAGGCAGGGAAATTTGTTGCGGGACTGGGAACGGGCCATGACCCAGCTCAGCAAGCAGGGCATTCAGCCCCAGATCCTGTTTCTGGAGTCGAGCCTGGACAAGCTGGTGCAGCGCTATGCGGAAACGCGGAGACCGCACCCCCTGGCTTCCACCGAGCTTGGCCTGGAACAGGCCATTCGCAAGGAGATGGAGCTGCTCGAGCCCTTGCGCAAGGAAGTGGACCTGATCCTGGACACAACCGACTTTTCCCTGCACGATCTCCGTCGGGCGCTGCAGCGGAACTGGAGCTTCATGACCGAGCCCAGCATGGGGCTGCGGGTGCACTTGCTCTCCTTTGGATACAAATACGGTGTGCCCCGGGAGGCGGACCTGGTCTTCGACTTGCGCTTTTTGCCCAATCCCCACTTCGAGCCGGAATTGAAAAAGATAAGCGGCAGGGAGGACGCCGTCCGCGAATACGTTTTTCAAGACGGAGTCGGGAGCGAGTTCAAGCGGCGATTCCTGGATTTTCTGCTCTACGTCCTGCCCCTGTACGCCCGTGAGGGCCGCTATCGCGTGGCCGTGGCCCTGGGGTGCACAGGCGGCTTTCATCGCTCCGTGGCAGTCGCTGAGGAAGTCTATAACGCCCTGCTTCGGGAACAGTACAATGTTTCCCTGGAACACAGGCATCTGGAACTGGGATGATCGGAATTGTTTTGATTACGCATAACGCGTTGGGGCACACCCTTCTGCAGACCGCGGAGGGGATTCTGGGCGAGCTGGAAAATTGCATCGCGATTTCCGTGGACGGCAGCAGCAGCATGGATCAGGCGATGACCGAGATTCAGCAGCGGATCCGGGAAGTTGATCAAGGTGAGGGTGTGCTGGTGCTTACGGACATGTTCGGCGGGACGCCCAGCAACCTGAGTCTGTCCCTTCTGGAGTCCGAGCGGCTGGAGGTGATTACCGGCGCGAATCTGCCCATGCTGCTCAAGATCCTGCACAGGACGGACGCGGATCTGGAGGATCTCGCCAGCGAGGCCAAGTCCGCGGGACGGCAGGGCATTGTCGTGGCCGGCGAGGTCATGAAGAGAAGGATCAACAATAGCTAGTAATTGGACGAAAGCTGACCCATCTCCTTCGTCGCTGCAAAATTTTGAAATCCTCATGTGTTTGTATACACTGCGGTTACAAAGTTTCGTCTCCTTGTATCCGGGCAAGGTTAGGTCCAATTATGGTTTTCGGTCAGGCACTAGCTAGCATCGTGCCTTGACGGTTTCCGTGCTTCAGAACCATGTAAGCGTGTACCGGAAGAGCCTGTTTTCTGTCAGCTGTCATCCGGATCTCGCCGCGCAGCATTTTCATGCTTCCTTGTACCTGGGATTGGCCCGGGAATGAGGGCCATACAGAAATCAAACACAAACGATGATTTCCATGGGGCAAGACTCGAGACTGCCGATCTGGGTCCGTATCGATAACCGGCTGGTGCACGGTCAGGTGATCGAGAACTGGCTCCCCTACTGCAAGGCGAACAGGCTCGTCGTGGCCAATGATACCCTGGCCTGCGATGAGCTCCAGCAGGAGATCGTGAGCCTTGCTGTTTCGGGCAATGTGGGGCTCGTGTTCACCCCGGTGGAGAAATCCCTGGAAACCTACCACAGCCTGGACAAGGACTCTAGACCCCAGGACCTCTTTTTTCTTTTCGCCACCTGTTCCGACGCCCAAAGGGCTTACAAAACCGGGCTCCAGTTCAAGGCGGTCAATATCGGGAACCTGCACTACGCGCCAGGCAAGAAGCAGATCTGTGAGCATGTGGCTCTGGATCAGTCGGACAGGGAATGCCTGCGTTTTTTCCAGGAGGAGAGCGTGAAGCTGGATTTCCGCTGCGTGCCCAATAAGCAGGTCCAGGTGAGCCTGTCCTAGCAGGGCGCCCATGGTCGGACGTCGGATGTCGGATGTCGGACCTCGGACGTCGGATGTCGGACGTCGGACGTCGGATGTCGGACGTCGGCTCCTGATCCCCGATAACCGATAACGGACAACGGATAACACATAACGGATCGCTGAAACTCCCGGCCTTTTGAGGAACCATGTCCGAATTGGCGCATCCCCTTCTTCTCATGGCGGTCTTCGCTTTTTTTTTGGCCTGCTTGCGCTCTTCCGCAATGCCGTCCACGTCGGTTTTCTGGACAGGCCCCTTTTCATCGGGATTCTCTTCGCCCTGATCCTTGATCCCGATCTGCCCTTTATCGGAATCGGGATCTTTTTCGAGCTCTTGTGGCTCGACCTCATACCCGCCGGAACCTATATCCCTCCGCAGAGCCAGCTCGCCGCATTTGTCTGCGCAGAAGCCGCGGCGCTGCTCCAGGTGCACGATCCGGAACGTGTGGTTCCCCTGCTCCTGCTCGCCCTTCCTTTAGCCTGGCTGGGGAGTCGTGTGGAGTCCGCGCATCGAAGCCGCCAGAACGCGGTCCATGACACTCTCCTGAGCGGCGTTGCGCCTGCTGAGACGGACGGAGGGACTGATCCCAAAGGCTACGTCCTGCGCTCCCTCGGCCTCTATGCCGCGATCCAGGGCTGTGTGTGCCTGGTTGTCTCCGTGTGCATCTATTCACTTGGTACTGTTGTGCTCGCCTATTGGCCTGTCCAATACGGGCCGGGGTGGTCCGAAATCTGGGGCGGGGCTCTGTTGGGTGGTTTGCTCGCCCTGCGTCTGAGAAGGGCCTACTGGTTTGTGAGTGCCTGCGTGATGGTCATTTTTGCGGCGACTTGGCTGGGGATAACACTGTGAAGGACGGTCCGGAATTTGTATCCATGCAGAACTTGGCAGGTGAAGTTTCTTGTGCTAGCTTGCACAAAGTTTTGAGGGAATACGGATCTGGATCGCGAAAAATACATTTGGAGGAGGTTGGTTATGCCAGCGTATGTTGTGGGTCACAAGAGCCCGGATACGGACACCGTGTGCGCGGCCATCGCCCTGGCGGATCTGAAGAGCAAGCTGGGCACGGAAGCGAAGCCCGCAGTCCAGGGCAGCGTGAATGACGAAACCAAGTTCGTGCTGGACAAGTTCGGGGTCGATTACCCGGAGCAGATCGAGAGTGCGGCAGGCAAGCAGATCTATCTCGTGGACCACTCCGATCGCTCCCAGAGCCTGGACGACCTGGACCAGGGGGAGCTGCTGGGCATTGTGGACCACCACAAGCTCGGGGATGTGACCACGCCCAACCCCATCGAGATATGGGCCTGGCCCGTGGGATGCTCCTGCACCGTGGTCAAGGGGATGTACGATTTCTACGGGGTGGAGATCCCCAAAAACATCGCCGGCATCATGACCTGCTCCATCCTGAGCGACACGGTCATCTTCAAGTCCGCAACCTGCACGGACGCGGACACGAAGGCGGGCGAGGAGCTGGCCAAGGTCGCCGGGATCGACGATCTCACCTCCCTAGGCATGGATATGTTCAAGGTGAAGTCCGCCATCGAGGGCACGCCTATCCGGGACCTCGTCCTGCGCGACTTCAAGGACTTCGACATGAACGGGAACAAGGTGGGTATCGGCCAGCTCGAGGTCGTGGACCTGAGCCTGCTGGATTCGGTCAAGAATGATCTGGCCCAGGAAATCAAGACCATGAAGGGCGAGGGGAGCTACCACAGCGTGTTCCTGCTGCTCACGGATATCATGAAGGAGGGCTCCCAGATCCTCATCGCCTCGGACGATCCGCAGGTCGTGGAGAAGGCCTTCGGGGCCAAGCCCGAGGGCGAGCAGGCCTGGCTGGACGGCGTGATGAGCCGCAAGAAGCAGGTGGTGCCCAACTTCGAGAAGGGCTTCGCCTCCTAGCCGCAGGCGAAAAACGGTGATTCAATGGCCCGGCCCGATCCTATTCGGCGCCGGGCCTTTTTGCGTCGGGCTTCTTCTCCCAGCCCGGCCTGGTCTTCCAGCGTTTGTGCATCCAGAACCACTGTTCCGGATATCTTCTCACCATGGCTTCCACCTCTCGGGTATAAAACTTTGCTACCTGGTTCATCCTTTCCCGGAGCGTTCCCTCAAGCGTTCGGGTATCCAGAGGCTCTCGACAGTGGACCACGTAATCGGCCCCCTCACGGAGCATGAATACTGGCCATACCACCGCTCTGGAGCGAAGGGCGAGCAGGGCAGGGCCCATGTTGACGGCGGCGTATTCCCTGAGAAAAGGGAGGAAGACAGCCTGGCTGCGTCCGCAATTATGATCCACGAGAAAGGCGGAGATACCATTTTTCTTGAGATTGGACTGGACCTTGGGAGCGGCAAGCTTTCTGCTGACGATCTCCACGTTGGACCACTGGCGGTAATGGGTCATCAAGTCTCTAAGCATTGGATCATTGGGCTGGCGGACAACGATCTGGGCGCTTCGGTTGTGAAAATAGAGGGCCAGCAGGCCGGAGAGGAGCTCCCAGGCCCCCAAGTGGCCGGTTACTCCGACAACGGGACGCTGAAGGCGGATAACTCGTTCCAGGCTCTCCTTCCCCTCGATACGGACTCTGTTCCGCATAAAGCGGTGATCCATCTTGCGGGTGTGCATGATTTCCAAAAAGGATTGGCCGGTATGTCGAAAATTGGAACGGGCAAGGTTCGAGGCTTGCTGCGGAGGCAGGCCAAGATGGTGTTCGATAGCGTGCAAAGCGGTGCGACGACGTCCAGGCAAGACGAGCCACATGATACGGCCCAGGATATCCCCGGCTGACTTCAGGGTACCCTCTTTTCGGCCGGATGCCAGAACGCCCAAAAGATGCACAAGGAGTTGTCGCATTCTCGGTCAGCTCCGCGGGAAGAGAGCGGTTTCCAGGTGGGCCAGGATCTTCAGGGCGGCACCCTGGTTTACTTCCACCACTTCATGGGCCTTGGAGCCCATATCGGATCGGGTATCCGGATCGAGTGCCAGGCGGCAAAGAGCCTCGTCGAGCTGTCCGGCCTCATCGAGCTGGATCAGTCCTTCCCGTTCCAGAAGGAGACCACTGATCTGGGAAAAATTGAAAAGATGGGGGCCGGTAATAATGGGACGTCTTAGAGCCGCGGGTTCCAAAAGATTGTGCCCACCGGTGGGAACAAGGCTGCCGCCGACAAAAGCAATGTCCGTGGCACCGTAGTAAAGGGCGGCACAACTCGGCTACGTGATCGAAGCGCTCCGGGTGTCTGGGCACGAGCAGAAGCACCGCATTCGGGATATGTTGTTGAAGAGCTGCGTGGGCCCGCAGAAGGTGTTCCTCCTCGCCCTGGTGCGTGCTTGCTCCGATCCAGACAAGCCCCTTTTCCCCCTGGAGCTGTTGTCCCAGCTGGAGGCCCGTATCCACCGATTCCCGGGGAAGCTGGATGTCGAATTTGATGTTGCCGCAGACGCTGGTTCGCTTTTCGGATGCGCCGAGTGCGAGGAAGCGATCCGCGTCCGCCCGGCTCTGGGCCAGCACGGTGACATCGCGCAGGAGCTCGCCAAGAAATCCACGGATGTATTGGTAGCGTCGAAAAGATGATGGCGAGATGCGCGCATTGGCCAGAAACAGAGGAATCTCTCGACGCGAGCACTCCCGAAAGATGTTCGGCCAGATCTCGGTTTCCATGACAACGGCCAGTGCGGGTTGAATCGTATCGAGGAAGCGGGGAACGGCGAAAGGAAAATCGTACGGCGCGTAGCAGTGCTGAACGTTTGGGCCCAGTTGGTCCTGAACCTGCTGCGATCCCGTCGGGGTGGTGGTTGTGACCAGTATTTCCCGATCCGGGAAGCGTTCCATCAGCTGCTTGAGGAGCGGAACTGCTGCCTGGAACTCTCCCACGGAAACTGCGTGGACCCAGATCGTCCCCTCTTTCGTTTGGAAGGGCGGACGGCCCAGGCGCTCGCTCCAGCGCTGTCTGTACCCCGGGGATCTGAGGCCCCTCATCAGGAGCCTGCCGAAAATGAGCGGAGAAAGTCCCGATATCAAGGTGTTGTAAGTGGTATGCAGAAGTCTGGCTGTATTCATGAATGGAAATTCGTTGTTTAGGTTCAAGCAGTCTCCGGCGGGATCTCGAGGCCGAATCTGTCTGCAGTCTCCTGTCTGAGCTCCTGGTAGAGATCAAGCCGTAATTCGTTTTCGAGCCATCTGCGCGTGGACTCGGTGAATACCGAGTGGAACTTGGAGGTGTTGTTGACCACGGTGGTGCTGGTATCCTGCTTCCATGTCTCCTGTCCCAGAATAAAGTAGGAACCGTGACCCATTTGAAGCATCTGGGATTCGAATGCGATCTCCATCTCCGAGCATAAAGCGCGCAGCACTGTTTCAGGCTGTCGGGTAAGATCCTCGTAGATAAGGGTACTGTGTCCGGCCAGATCCTTCAAGGCATGGGCCTTCCGGACAGCCTCGTTCCAGAGCCGAACACAATATTGGAGATTCTTTTGTTTGTCGAACTTGCCGGGATGTCGGATTGCCCGGAGATAGATGGAGGCCGCGACATCCCGTCCGTCTCTCAGGATGTGCACGAAATGAGACGCGGGAATATGCCGCAGCAGAATGTGGGCGTACTTGAAATGTCGCGGGGTCTTCTCCACCCAGATATTCTTGTTCTGGTCCAGGGTGAGCCGGTCCAGGAAGTCGACGATCTGAGCCATGGATGCCTTCAAGGTGAGGCAAGTCCTGGGGTGGCCCAAGGAATCAAACTGCGATTGAGCCAGTCTTTGCAGGGCTTTTTTCTCCATTCCGAGAGACAAGCCAAGGAGGGAGAGAGGAGTGCGATGGCGCATGCCCAAAACTCTTAGAAATGCCCCGGTTTCCGGGAAGGTGTGGGTGTTGGAATGACTCGCAAGCAGGCTCTGCATAAGCGTAGTTCCGGAGCGGGAGGCGCCTGCGACGAATATTCGCTTTTGAATGCCGTGGTCCGGTTGAGGCATGTTCGCAACCAAGCAGAGAGCCTTGAAGAGTTCGGGTCCCCGATTTCCAGGGGAAGCTGTGGACAGAAAGTATCGCCTTAGGCGAATTCTTGCAAGAAGCCAAGTCCCCATCGGTACTGGAAGTTAAGGGATAATATGGTATCGACGGGGTAGCTATTCACTACTCCACTGATCGTTGTAAGCCGACACGGGGTATTTTGAATCATTTCAGCAGACTATGCCAGATTTTCTTCGTCCGGCACTCACTTTCCCAGAAGCATAGAGAATTTGGGCAAGCGTGAAGAAAGTGAGTGCCGGACGTTAGAAAATCCAGAGTCGGAGCTGCATGAGACAAAATGCCCCGTGTCGGCTTACGGTTCGGCAAAGGAGTGAACAGTTACTCGACAGGGATAATTGGCTATATTCAGCATCACATCTTGGCTTGTCTTTATCGAGGGGGGTTGATACATATCGTCTCGACGCAGTCGTTTTCGAGGAGAGCTTCCTGAGCGTTTCGAGAGGTAGCTAGGACCCTATAGAAGAGCCTTCCATCAAGATATACGGTTATGAAAAAACATCTCTCTCGTCCAATTCATTATTTTCGGAAAAAGACGAGCAGCTTGAGGGCTGATCCGGATTTTCTCATTATCGGAGCCCAAAAGAGCGGCACCACCTCACTCTATTACGATCTCGCCACTCATCCGCAGTTGCAGCCGAATGTGGGCCCTAAGGAGGTGAGCTTCTTTACGACCTACTATGACCGCGGGATCGATTACTACAGATCGTATTTTCCGATCAAAAGAAAGGATCGCTTCTATTATCAAAGCTCTCCCTATTATTTATTTCATCCACTGACACCGTCTCGGGTGTACCATTATTTCCCGAACATGAAGATGATCGCTATGCTCCGGCATCCTGTGCATCGCGCTTTTTCCCATTTCAATCATCAGCAGCTGGCGGGAAGAGAGCCGCTGTCGTTCGAGGAGGCGATAAAGGCCGAGGAAAGCCGCCTGGATGGAGAGGAGGAGAGGCTGAAGACAGAAGCCCGGTACAGGAGTAATAGCCATAGAAATTATTCATATGTGACCCGGAGCATCTATATCCATCAGATCGAACGATGGTTGCAGTATTTCGACGCGTCCCAGCTCCTGGTCCTGAGCAGTGAAGAGTACTTCAGCCGGCCCGAAAGCACTCTGTCCGTCATTTATGAATTTTTAGGTGTACAGCCTCGTTTCCCGCTGTGGGTGCGCAAGATGAAGTCTGACCCGGACCGGAAATCCTTTCTCGGAAAGCAAGTGCATCGCTTGAAGTATATCTGGGATAGACACCATCTTTCTAAGCTGGGGCTGCATAGAAAGATCAATGCCCGTCCATACAAGGAAACTCCCTCATGGGAAACACAGCAGAGGTTGTTTCAATTCTTTTATCCGTATAATGAGGAGTTGTTCAAAAGAATTGGCAAGGATTTTGGATGGAATGACAAGTCCCAATTATAAAAGGTGGAATAAGTGTCCTCTTTGAATGTTGTGCTTCTTCAAGAAAGGTTCGAATTTAATTTTTTTGTTGAAAAACGTTGCATGTGATTCATAGTCTTTATAGGGTTCTTTGAAATGGTGTTGTTTAAGCGTGAATTTCATGCAGGCAATGCTTTTCTGTGCATCGAGGATTTCAATACGCGGTAGAGGGTAAAATGAAGGTTGCCTATATTGTCGGGCTTGGACGGAGCGGATCCACATTGCTGGACCTTATGCTCAACGCGCACAGTCGAACCACAACAGTTGGGGAAGTCAAGAAACTGAAAAGCTACGCCAGCGCCAAGAGAAAGGTTCGAAGGAAACAGCGTGGACACCTGACAAGCGGAAATCGATGTACCTGTCAGGCCGAGACCATCTGGCAATGCGAGTTCTGGTCGCAGGTTAACCGGATTCTGGAAGAAAAGCACGGTATGAATTTACTGGATTTAAACATCCAGTCAAAGGATGAAGAACGCTTTCGTCACGACAATAAGGTTCTTTTTCAAGCGCTCGGAGAAGCAAGCGGAGCAGAGGTCGTGGTCGATTCCTCGAAAAGCCTCCAACGCTTGCTCCGATTGAGAAACATTCCTGATCTCGAGGTTTACCCGGTCCATGTTGTTCGGAATCCCTGGGGGCGTTCGAACTCGGTTCGCAAGGACCGTTCCCGAATCTATACCGCGGCGATTCATTACAGCTACGACAGTATCCGCACTTATATGTCTCTGGTTGCGAAACCACATACAATGATCCGCTATGAAGAATTGGTAAGCAGACCCAGGCAGGAATTGCAGAGACTTATGCAGTATATGGGCCTGGAATTCGAAGAGGGACAGCTCGATTGGGCCAACCAGGAATCGCACAATATTGCCGGGAACCGGATGCGACGGGGACAGGACAGCACCCTGAAGCTGGATAACTCCTGGAGAGACGAGCTGAGTTCGATGCAAAAGGCGGGAATCTATCTGTTGTCGGCTCCCGGTCGTCTGATCAATTATTTGCCCCGGGGCAAGCAGTCATAAGCACACGTCGAGACCAATAATTCCTAATGGTCCAATTGGCGAGTAGGGTCGGTAAATCATATGCAGTCAGTAAATGCCAAGAGCTTTCTCAACAGTTTTGTAGGGAACAAGCCCAAGATTATATTCTTTCATATACCGAAAACAGGCGGGAGCTCGGTGGCTGCTGGCTTTCGGAGAAGATATCGTTTGTCCCATTTTCACATTCGCTCGAAGCCTTCATCTCAAGCCGCTGAGAGCCTTTACAATGTTACCCCCGAGTCCCCCAACTATCTCCATTATCGGCAGCAATTACGACAGTCGCTTGTTTTCTATACCGCCATGCAGGACATCCGGTTCATTACCGGGCATTTTTGCTATGACCCGCAGTTCTGGCAGTTACGAGAAAAAGGATATCATTTAGTCAGCTTTTTGAGGAATCCTGTGGATCGTTTTATATCCTCGTACTTTTATAGACGGTACAAGAAAAGGGAATATTCCAAAATTTACGAGAGTTTCGAAGACTATATCAATAGCAGCAGTGCTTTGGATGACGGATGTACGTATATTCGCTTCATTGGCGGTATTCAACCTGACGAAGAGCCTCATTCCCAGCAGGCTATTGCGAGAGCAAAAGAAAACGTGAAGAGTTTTGATGAAATCGGGTTGTTGGAGGACATGGAGACATTTCAAAAATCCGTTTTTGAAA
Source organism: uncultured Desulfohalobiaceae bacterium (assembly GCA_964395575.1). Lineage (GTDB taxonomy): Bacteria > Desulfobacterota > Desulfovibrionia > Desulfovibrionales > Desulfothermaceae > JAIPDU01. The sequence goes on along the minus strand of CAYNCR010000063.1, from coordinate 1,678 downwards.
ATATCGGAGTAAAAATTCGTATTCCTCACAAGCGTGATAATCCGGCTAAACAGAGAAAAGATGTTTTGGAGGATTATAAAGAAGTTAAGAACTCCCCAAGCGTCAGAAACAGGATAGCTGAAATATGTCAGCCCGATCTGGAACTGTTTGAGTTTATACGGAATAAGCAGCATTCCTAAGCCGGGCTCAAGGAAACGGAACAGGCTTTCGCGCTGTGGCAAACAAACAAGCTGATCACGAGAGCGAGAGGATAGCCATTTTTCTTCCCCGTTTCGGCCAGGGCGGGGTGGAAAGGATGCTCATCAATCTCGCGGAAGAGTTGGGACAAAAGGGTTATGCCATCGATGTCTTGCTGACCGGCGACAAGAAAGTTCCCTTTATTGATGAAACCGATACCAGTGTCAATTACATCCGTTTCTTTTCCAGCGATGTTTTCAAACTCTTGTTCTCTCTGAAAAGCTATTTGAAAAATTATACTCCTGACGCGCTTGTATCTGCTAAGCTCAAGAAGGGACACACCTTGGCTGTGCTCGCAAAGAATATGGCGAAGGTGCCGACGAGAGTATATCTCAGGATCGGCACGCACTTGAGCAGGCGGAACAAGGGCAAGATCTTTACCAAGAAAATCAGGGATAGAGTAAGCCTGCGCTACGCCGCTCGGAGGGCTGAGGGCGTCATAGCGGTGTCAGAGGGAATCCAGGAAGATGTGCAAAGGATTGCCGGTATTTCGGATCGACGGGTCCACGTGGTTCCCAATCCAACAGTTTCCCGGCGCATACATGCTCTGGCAGATGAACCGGTTAGCCACGCCTGGCTCCGGGAAAAGGATGTTCCCGTGGTGCTCGGTGTCGGCTCGCTCCGCAACCAAAAAAATTTTTCCACGCTCATTCGCGCATTCGCCATCCTCAGGCAGAGTGTCGAGGCCAGGCTCATTATCCTGGGCGAGGGACGACAAGGGCCGAAACTCAGAGAGCTGGCAGCACAACTGAGTGTGTCGGACTGTATCGATTTTCCTGGCTTTATACGAAATCCCTATGCCTATATGGGGCGCTCAAACCTGTTCGTGCTGTCTTCGGCTTGGGAAGGCTCCCCCAATGCGCTGATTGAGGCCATGGCCCTGGGGATTCCGGTAGTGTCCACGGACTGTCCGAGTGGTCCGAGTGAAATATTGAAGGGCGGACAGTACGGGAGTCTCGTGCCTGTAGGGGATTACCGCAAGCTGGCCGAAGAAATGTACAGGACGCTGGAAAAGCCTCTTCCGCCCTCCGTGCTTCAGGAGGCTGTAGAGTCATATGCTATTGAAAAGAGCGCGCGCAGGTATAGAGAGGTAATGAACCTGTGAGGCAAAGACTGGAACAGAACAGATACGACTTTGCCCTGCTTCCAGGATTTCGCGGAATAGGCTATTTGCAAAAGAGAAAAGGTAGAAGGATCAATGATTGTTTCACACAAGCACAGATTCATATTTTTGAAGACGGCGAAAACAGCGGGGACAAGCATTGAGCTGGCGCTATCGCGAATCTGCGGAGAGCAGGATATCATAACCCCGCTCCATAGAGATGATGAGGCATTGCGCAAGAAATATCAATTGCCAGGGCCGAAAAATTACCTCAAAAAGTTAAGAGACTATAATAAGAAAGACTGGCGCGACCTCCTCCTCAAGCTGAAGCCGGCAAAA
>CAYNCR010000062.1:8530-12002 GCA_964395575.1 uncultured Desulfohalobiaceae bacterium | reverse complement strand
CTCCAGGACCTCATAAACGCGCTGGAAGGTGTCCACATTGCCGGATGCCTGTTCCGCCTGTCCCGCGCGATACACGGGAATAGCGCCAAGCCCCCGAAAAAGGCTCGAGACAAGCGGAAACCGGAAGAACTCGCTCTTGGCCAGGTAGTTGATCCTGCGGGGGACCAGCGTGCTCAAGAGGATCGCGTCCAGCACTGAGCCCGGATGGTTGGCCGCGATAATGAGCGGCCCCTTGCGGGGAACGTTCTCCAGACCCGTGGACTAGATGTCCACGAAGTAGAGATGGGCCACGATGCGCATCAAATGCCGCACCACGGTATAGAGCCGCATGCCGATCTCCCGAAGGACCATCCTTGAGACCGCGCTGGACGGCGGCCTAGGTCCCGCTTGCTTTCACCGCCCTGAACCAGTCCGAGGAGTCTTTTCGGAAAAGCAGCACGATAGCCGCGAGATTGAGCAGCGTATTGAGGATGCCAAGCGATCCGGTCATCGGCTTGTCTGCCAGATGATATATCTCGAGGCCGAAAACAGGGAGGCTCACGATGAACCATATCAAAAATATGGTCCGCGCCCAGATGCGCCTCTTGCCTATCATAAAGATGAGAAACAGGGTGATAGCCAAAAAGAAGACTGAAAACAGCGTGTTGAGCACGGGATACGAGGTCTGTGTGAGTATGGACTGTTCCATGAACGCAGACCGAAGCGCGGATACGAGCAGGGCCGAATACAAAAAGACCATCGCGACTGCCGTTTCTTGCGGCTTGGCCTTGGGCTCCTTCTTCATTGTCTCCCTCCAGCATTTTGCAGTACGAAAAATGGCAATCAATCCATGACCCGCGCCTCCAGGAATCGGCTTGAAGTTTGCTTTGCGGGAAACTTCCAGCTCTTTAAGCCTGGGCCGAAGGAAAAAAATCCCCCGGCCTCAGGACGAGGAGAGACTATGGGCCAGCTTAAAGCCCATATCCCTCTCCGGGTGGACGACCCGGGTCGCCCCCACTTTCTGAAGGATCTTCTCGTGGTCCGTGTCCTCGCACTGGACCACAATGTCCTTGATACCCAGCTCATAGAGATAGAGACAGATCAGAACACTAGCATGGATTCGGGCGCCTGTGCTTACGATAACGCTATGCGCATCCTCCAGCCCCAGGGTCGACAACGTATCCTTATCCGTCGCGTCCTGAACGAGGGCTTCATCCGTATAGCTGTCCACGCTCTGGGCCTTGTGCTGATCCATGTCTATGGCCAAAACCTCGTGTCCCTCCTCGAAAAGGGACTTGATTAAATAAAACCCGAAACTGCTCACTCCGATGACCGCGAATCTTTTCATGACGAATTCTCTTTTAGCCTATCATGAGGTTTCCTTCCGAATACTGCAGCCCCTTGTTCGGCTCACGGCTCACGATAACATAGGCCATGGTCAAAATGCCTACTCGCCCAGCAAGCATAAGCACCATAATCAGGATCTTCCCCCAGGTATTCAAGATCTCGGTTGCTCCCATGCTCAAGCCAGCAGTTCCAAAAGCGGACACCACCTCGAAAAGATATTCCAGGAACATCCCGTGACCGTGCGGAACATTCGGATCATGCGTGGAGCTCAAGAGAAGGAGGAAGAGACATGCCGCAATGACCACTACGGAAATAAAGATCAAGGAGACGCATTTGTTCACGATATGTATGGGAATGCTCTTTTTGAACATATTGCTTCTGATCGTGCCCCTCACCCTGCTCCAGGTAAAGACAGCAATGACCGCCAAGGTCGTGGTCTTAATACCTCCAGCACAGGATCCAGGAGATCCGCCCACAAACATCAAGAACATCATAAAGGAGAGCGTGGTCGTGCTCAAAGCGGAGATATCTATGGTGTTGAACCCTGCAGTTCGGCACGTGACGGACTGAAACAGCGTTATCAGCAAGCTTTGTTTAAGATTGTTCCCCTGAAGCGCCAAATGGCTCTCCCCGATCCAAAACACGAACATGCCGCTCGCTAGCAATACCGCAGTGGTTATACAGACAACCTTGCTTTGAAGAGACCACTTGAAACGCTTCGCTCGATGCTTCACACGGAGAAACGCTTCATAAACGATGGGGAATCCGATCCCCCCGAAAACAATCAGCGAGACAATCACGGCATTCATGACCATATCCGAGCTGTATCCGGTAAGGTTCCCGGAAAACAGTGAAAAACCGCCATTGCAGAACGCGGAGACCGAATGAAACAGGGAGAGATAGAATGCCTTTGCGGAGGGGAACTGCCCGGACAGGTGCAGGAACAAAAGCAGGGTTCCCAGGCCTTCAGCGATTACGGTAAATCCGATGATCGACTTGAGAATGGAATAAATATCCTTGCTGGCCGTGGAGCTGAACAGGTCCTGGACCGCCATTCTTTCCCGCATGGAGACGCTCTTGCCCAGAAGACGGAATATGAGCACGGAAAAGGTCATCAGCCCCAGCCCGCCGATCTGGATCAGGCAAAGGATCACGATTTCCCCGAACAAGGTGAAATGACTGCTCGTATCCAAAACCACGAGGCCGGTTACGCAGACCGCCGATGTCGCGGTGAAAAGGGCGTCTATCAGGGAGGTGAATCCGGAGTTTGAGGCAGCTGGCAGTTTCAGGAGGAGGGTTCCCATGACAATGACCGCCACAAAGCTGAGCAGGATCAACGTGGCGGGATGCAGTTGAAAGTATTTTCGTCTCAGCCAGGCAGTGAATGAGCCCATTGGCGATTATCCCGGTAACTCGTGATCTTTTTGTATGAAAATGCGCTCAAGTTGCCGATTTATCGGAGGATTGTCCGCGAGGCAACAGCGTGTGGAGCGCGTGTCACCAGTGCAAGACATCCTTTCGGATATTCCGGACATGAAGCTTATTGCACAAGCGGATGAACGGCCCTATGATCATTTGACAGCTGCCGATCAAGAAGAGCCATGTTCCGTCGTAAATTGTGTTGGGCGAAAAGAACAGAACGCTGCCGATGATAAAGAAGAGGGCTGTGAGGAAGTCGTTCAGGATATGCACCCATTCGTAGCGTTCATGGATCTTTCGCTCATGCCTGCTGGGCTTTCCCGAACTGCCGGCGCCTCCAGAGCTGTGGTCCACGCTCCCCTCTCCTTCCTGCCCTGTCGTGTTTGCTTCATCTCTGTCCATTTCCTGCAAAACACTTCCTCCTCTCAGGCTCAACTTCCTGCAAGTCTTTTTGCTTCCGCCTTTTCCAGCCCCTGATCCCTTGAGCCGGAAAAGAGAGTCCAATCACCGCCCCGACAGCCGTCACAACACCCAAGATACAATCGGTGCATTCGAAGAGGAGACTGGGCCACCAAAAATGCGGAAAGGAAAAGACGGTGCCAATTTGACCAGCCACAAGGCCCGTTGCTTTCCGGGGACAAGCTATCCACGCACATTTCCGGATGCACACGTGGGTGCTCCCGTGCAGAACTGGAACCTTATCTGTTGGTGAAGACAACATCAAATG
>CAYNCR010000062.1:0-8520 GCA_964395575.1 uncultured Desulfohalobiaceae bacterium | reverse complement strand
GGCATTTTTCTGAGACATAATGGCACACAGAATACTTTTCCCCATTGAGAGGGGATAGGGAACCGTACCAGAAAAAGCATGTGCTGGAAGTGAGTTCCAGATTCAGCCCGTGGTCGGTCGGAATGGTTCTCCCATCATTTCCCTTGATTCAATGCTGACTGTTTTCGCCTAACAAAGGCTTGGCCACTGAAAACGCTGCAAATGATTCACTCAAGTCGGTCGATCTGAATCATATGCCGCCCTATGTGCGACAAATCCGTAATCCTTCCCAACGACCTCTTTGTTCGGGAGAAGCCACGAGGACGGACCCTCTGGGATCACGTTCCAGAAAGGCACATGTTTCATATTGTCACATCCTTCCCGCAAGCCTCAGACCATCGATCTCTTGTAATCCTGAGTTGTCGGGATTTCCCTCTCCATGAGCCCGGAAAGACTTTGGCATACATGGTGCATAACAGAAGAGCGCCCGCTGGAAAGGATTGGCCCCAACGGTGCCTTGCGCTGGCTTCCAGGAGTGGCCTCAAACAGTCCCTTGACGCCCAGGTCGAAAGCAAAAGAGCTTTTGCCTCAACGGCCCGGGAAACGGATGAGCTTCAAGGAAGGCCTATTCAGGAATGGGCATCCCTCACTCCATGGCATGCCGCAACCCAGCATGCCTCTCTCCCTTTAGCCCAGACCGCAGCATTTTCATCCTTGGTTGTGCCCAGGTCGAACCGGGAATGATGGTTATCAGAAAAATTCAGGTTCAGAAGGAGGCTTGATATGACTCTGGCCCAACGGATCGTGACGCTCAGTCTTGTGAGTCTTTTTTTTCTTGCGGTCCCTGCCTTTGGCAGCGCTCAGGCCGCGCAGGAAAGGAGGCTGCCCAATTTCAGCGATCTCGCGGAGAAGGCCGGCCCAGCAGTAGTCAACATCAGCACAGTCAAGAATGTGAAATCCTCGAAAAAACTCCGCGAATTCTTCGATAGATTCTTCGAAGGCCAGCCTCCAAGGAAAAAGAAGAACGCTCTGGGCTCAGGATGTATCATCTCCAAGGACGGCTACGTGGTGACCAATCACCATGTCGTGGCCCAGGCGGACACCATCGAGGTCTCCCTGCGGGAAGAGGAAAAGACGTACAAAGCGGATATCGTGGGCACGGACGAAGAGACGGACCTAGCCCTGCTCAAGATCGATGCGGATCGCGAGCTTCCCAGCCTGGAATTCGGCGATTCCGCTGAGCTCAATCCCGGGGAATGGGTCCTCGCCATCGGCAATCCTTTCGGGCTGAGCCATACAGTCACCAAAGGGATCGTGAGCGCCAAGGGGCGCGTTATCGGGGCTGGCCCCTACGACAATTTCATTCAGACCGATGCCTCCATCAATCCAGGGAACAGCGGCGGCCCGCTACTCAATCTCCAGGGCGAGGTTGTAGGCATCAACACGGCCATCGTGGCTCAGGGTCAGGGGATCGGCTTCGCCATTCCCAGCAACATGGCCAAGGACATAATCACCCAGCTCAAGGAACACCACACGGTCAAGCGCGGCTGGCTGGGCGTGAGCATCCAGGATCTGAACCAGGACAAAGCGCAGGCCCTGGGGCTTTCCGAGCCCGAAGGGGCTCTCGTGGCCTCTGTCAAGGAGGGCGATCCCGCCGATCAGGCCGGAATCAGGCCGGGTGACGTTATCCTCGAGGTCAACGGTCGAGCCATCGAGAGCGCCCGAGACCTGACCCGGGTCATCGGGCAGATGGCCCCGGGGGAAACAGCGCGGATCGTCCTCTGGCGCGAGGACCAGAAAAAGGAGGTGAGCGTCGAGGTTGGCAGGCGGGATAAAGAACTGGCCAGAAAACAGGAACAAGGGCCTTCCGAGGCCGGAGTTCAGGGCATGCGCCTCAGGCCCCTGACCCCGGAGGAGGCGCAGTCACTGGGGCTGAAGTCCCCGAAGGGGCTGGTGCTTACGGGAATCAAGCAGGGCTCTCCGGCTCAGCAGGCAGGACTCCGCCCCGGTGATGTGATCCTGCAGGCCAACGGTCAAATCGTGAACGAGGCATCGACGCTCAAGGCGGTCATCGAACAGGCCCGGGAAAAAGGTATTGTCCTCTTGCTGATCAACCGGAAGGGCCAAAATCTCTTTCAAGCCCTTCGACTGAAGTAGCTTCCAGGGTATATCTCGCCCGAAACGGGGCGAGCTCCCCATCTTTCTCCTGATGTTCGGACTGCGCGGCACGAACCTCTCAAGCGGCGCAGTCCGACCCCCTCTTTCAATCCATTCTTCACAATGGATGATGCTCAGAAACCGCATGAGGCTTTTCCGCTCAATTATTTCTGCGGACCCTCGTCTTGCCAATAGGCGCGTACCGCCTCCCGCAGCGTCTGGGCCGCCAAGTGGGCGCAGTGCTCCTTCTCCGGAGGGAGGCCTCCCAGCAGGTGCAGGATGTCGCTGCCCTCGATCGCCGCCGCATCCTCCAGATCACCGCCCCAGGCCAGCTCGCAGGCCCCGGAGCCGCTGACCACGCTCGGACCGCATCCGGTTGTGGAAAAGCTGCAGGCCGCGATCCTGTGGTCCTCCACACGGATAAAGATCTCCATGACATCCCCGCAGCTACCGGTCAGGACCCCAGAGGCATCCGGGCTGTCCATCCTGCCGAAATGCTCTGGGGCCTTCCAGCGATGGTACACGGCCTCACCGAATTCCTCTCTGACCTCCTGATCGATTGAGCCCTGCACCTGCTGCACCAGATCGTCCAATGGGTCCGTCATGAACAACTCCTCCTATGAGATTGCTGCGGCGATGAAGAAGCGGCTTGCTCCAGACGAACGAAAGGACCGCTCCGTTCCGCCCACAAGCGCCAGATTCGCGCAACCGACCAGTTGCGAAGGCAATCCATTCTCCCGCTCAGCAGGCACCCAGGAGCCTGAAACAATTGCGGCGATAATGCAATGGCCTGCAGAACGGGAACTCCTGACAACAGAGCCCCCTTGTGAGCCCAGGCAGGAAATGCTTCCTGCTCCCTGCAAGGGCTGGGGCAACCCAGATCACTCATTCAGCGCGCGGGCCAAATCGCGTCCTGCATCTTCGCACCGGGCCAGGACCTCCTTGGACTCCGCTACAGTCCCCCTGGCGAAAAATCCGTACGCATCCACTTCACTCAGGACGTCATATCCCAGGGCCAGCAGGGGCATTCGCATGGCCTCCCGGGTAAAGCCCATGTCCTGCTCGCTCACCTGCTCGCAGACCGCGGCGGTGAGCGCCCTGCGCCCTTCGCCGGCCAGCCGGCTCGTATATTTGCGGGGATGGTCATGGGTGAAGTCGAAAAAACAGTACAGCCTGTCCAGGAAAGCCTTGGTCAGGGCGCTCACATTGTAGAAATGGACAGGCGTGGCCAGGACCAAGCCCCTGGATTGCCGAACCTCGGGGTAGATAAGCTGCAGCTCGTCCTTGAGCCCGGTGCAGGCTCCGTGTTTTCGACAGGCCTCGCACCCGATGCAGGAGGAGAAGGTGTAGTCGCGCAGGAAGACCGCCTTGACCTCCGCGCCTTCCTCTTCCGCCCCATTCAGGACCCGCTCGAGGAGCATGTCGCTGTTGCCCCCGGAACGAGGGCTTCCGCCCACACCGAGTATTTTTCCCTTCATGCTCGCTTCTCCTTGTACACTCATTCCCCCGGCAAAATCCCCATATCTCGAACAACAAAGACTCGCCCGTTCATGAAACTCGGCTTCAGCGCACATCCCCGTCTCGCCGCGCCGTATCTCCTATTCATTCACACTGTTGGCCACATTTTCATACAACCCTCATTTCAGGGCCGACCCGGGCACAACCAAGCATGAAAATGGTGCGCGGGAAGTCGGGGATTGCGCTGATGCCGGAGTTTCATCTCGGCGTCCAGTACAGGGAAGGGCACACGCTGAGCGACTCATGCCCGCGAAACACTGGTTGTTCTCCACAAACCCGTGGCATCGCGAACCTTTCCTTCGCTGCCAGCAAGATCCCCATATCGCGGACTACAAGGGCGCGCCTCTATATGAAACTCGGCTTCAGCGCACATCCTCGGCTTCCCGCGCCCAACACTTTCACGAAACAATTCAACAGGTTGGCCACATTGTTATACAAAAAAAGAACACAGGCGACATTGTCGACGGTTTGTAAAAACACGGCCTTTTTGATAGAAAATAATGCATATCTTCCCCGCATCAATCAAGCTCTTAGGAGAGGAGGGAGAAATGCGCTCACTGATCGCCATTCGCAAGCCTGTAGCCATGGTTCTCGTGTTTGCTCTCTTCACGGTCTTTGCCGGTCTCGGCCCGGCCTACGCCTCCATGATCGGCACATCCGAGGTGCTGGAAACGGAGAGCAGCAAGCTGGACAAGGAACGTATCCTGAACGCCCTGCAGCGTGAGGACGTCCGGCAAAAGCTGCAGTCCTGGGGCGTGGAGCCCGATGCCGCGGAAGCCAGGGTCCAGGCCCTGACGGATCGGGAGCTCGCCCGCATATCCCAGCAGATGGACAATCTGCCCGCAGGAGGTGACGCTTTTGGCGGCCTCGTCGGGGCTGCGGTCTTCGTTTTCCTCGTTCTGCTCTTCACCGATATCATGGGCGCCACCGACGTCTTCCCCTTTGTGAAGAAGTGATCGCTTGTTCCGCATCCATATTCAGGGCTGTCGCGACGGTTCTTCTCTGCCTCGCGGCAGCCCTGGCTTCGGGGTGCGCCCCCAAAGGCCCCGAGCCGGGACAACTGCGCGATCCGGAGATTCCCGCCCGAGTGCGTCTTGCCTCGGTTCCCTTCTTTGTCCAGCAAAAATACCAGTGCGGACCGGCATCCCTGGCCATGGTCCTGTCCTGGAGCGGCGTGGACACCACGCCTTCGGCCCTGAGGGAGGAAGTTTACACTCCCGGCAAGCAGGGATCCATGCAGCAGGATCTCAAGGCGGCCTGCCGCGTCCGCTCACGACTGGCGTACGAAATATCCGGCATAGAGGAGCTGGTGCGCGAGCTGGCGGAAGGTCATCCGGTTGTCGTGCTTCAAAACCTCGGGCTCGGCTGGTTCCCCAAGTGGCACTATGCAGTGGCTGTGGGGTACGATCTGGATCGCGAACGGATGATCCTGCACACAGGACAAACCCGCGCAGCCAGGAAGGATCTGGACACCTTCGCCGCAACGTGGCGCCGCAGCGATTCATGGGGACTGGTGGTGCTCAAGCCCGGAAAGATGCCCGCAAGCGCCGAACAAAAACGCTACTTGCGGGCGGCCCTCGGCCTGGAACAGGCGGACAGTTTCAGAGCCGCAGCCCGGGCCTATGAAGCGGCGCTTTCCCGCTGGCCGGATAGCCTCACAGCCTCCCTAGGCAAGGGCAACTGTCTCTACGCGCTCGGGGAATACGCCGCTGCCGAGGCCGCCTATCGCAGGGCGCTGGAAAGCCACCCCGACTCGCCTGAGCTGCAGAACAATCTGGCCCATGTCCTGCTGAAAAGGGGCAACCCGGATGCTGCCCTTGAAGCGGCCCAGAAAGCCCTGGATTTGGCGGGAGAGGAAAAGAGACGCTACCGAGACACCCTGCGGACCATACGCAGCGAAACCCGCTGATGCGATGCAGAGCGCAGCTCGTGAATCGTTCCCTGTGACCGGTGGCTTCGGGCGGGAGCAGCCCGGAGGCTACGAGGAAATTGGCCCGGGACAGTAGGGATCCCGGTCACGGAATACATTGCCTCCGAAGCTGTGAACCACGGCGGGACAGCCTCGGCAAACCGGACAGAGGGAGCAGTCCAGACAGGCCTCCGGAGCGCTCCTGTACGCCGAGGCAGCCCGGCTGTCGTAGATCTCGGCAAGGGTTTCCGCGGTGTTGTCGCCAATCCGGGAGGGAAACTTGCGACAGGCGTGCACCTCTCCATCCGAAAGCAGGGCCATGAAATTGAAAGCCGCTCCGCACCCATATCCTGTGCAGCCTCCGAAGGGGTCCGCTCCCCTGGCCGCAAGCTCCGGATTGAGCATATTGTCCTTCAGGCGAAGCACGGGATTGTCCCGGGCCGCTTCCAGATACTCGCCGAGAAACGCCCTGTAGCTTGCCGGGTCGGGGGGATGCAGCGCGGCTCCCTCGCCGACCAGGGAGATCCTGTTGAAGGTGAAGCGGTCCGCGCGGCCGCGCAGGACCTCGCCCAGAGGCAGGACCTGTTCCATGTTGGCCCGGGTGAGCGTGAGCATGACCTGGGAGGGAATGCCGTATTCCCCGAGCCGGTCCAGGAAGCCGAGCACCCGCTCGTAATGGCCCTGTTGCCGGATAAAATCGTTGTGCTCCCGCAGCCCCTCCAGGCTGACCTGAAAGAGCGCCGGCGGCTCGATGGCCACGAGGCGATCCAGGGTTCCCTCGTCCGTGGGATTGCCCAGAATGGCGACGAGAAATCCCTCCTTCACGGCCGCTTCGTACACCTCGAAGAAGTGCGGATGCAGAAGCGGGTTGCCGCCGGTAAAGGTGATCTGGCCCCGGACATTCTTCTCCCGACAAAGCTCCGCGGTTTCCCGCAACACCCTGAACGCGGCCTCCCTGTCCACATGCGATCGGGCTTCGCCCCCGCCGTAGCAGTGGCGGCAATGCATGTCGCAGGCATCGGTCAGGTGCCACTGCAGGGTGAATATTTCCGCCTCCCGGTGCCCCTCTGCCAGGGCACCGTCACGCGGAGCCACCTCTGGAGGACGTTGAATACTGGAGGCCGGACCCAGAAGGAGCCCCTTTTTCCCGCCCCGCTGCAGCAGCGTGTACAGCCGCGAGGTCGACAGGCCGTGCTCCTTTGCGAGCTTGCGGGCGTCGATCCCTTCGGCCACCATCTTCAGGATCAAAAGATCCTCATTGCGCGCGAATTCAAGCCGCACGCGCCCGCGGAAGGGGTCCCACCAGACAAGGCCCGTCCCTTCCTGTTCGGAGAACGTATGCCGCTCCGGATCGACGCGGGCGCTGTCCTCGGAGCCCAGAAGCTCCAGGAGACCGTTGTGCTGCACCTGGATGACTGAAAGGGTAGGATTGATGCAAAGGCTGCTTGGATGCCTTCGCGTCCCGTCGCCGTTGCGGCGGCACTCCCACAGAGCGGCCTCCAGCTCGGCCATCTCCTGGAGATATTCCGGCTGCCCGTATTTCTGGATCAGCTGAGGCAATTGTTGGGGCAGGTCGTCCGGGAGGACGCAAAGGCTCGCCAGGCGGCGGCGCGCGTCTTCAGGCAGACGCGCCCAGGTGTGGGGATAGACGCGAGAAAGATCTTCATTTGGGGCAGATGACATAGAGAAAATCCGCTTCCTTGAACAAGCACCCCTTCATGCAGTTCCGTGAAAGCATTTGAAGGGACAGCGGGCGGCTCACGCCCGCCGTCCGTCATGAATGCGAAGTGCCTCCGGCACTTCCGTGGAGCTAGCCTCAACCGCTGCTCCCGCTTTCCTGCTCGCCCTGTTCCTGCTCGTGCTCGGATTTCTTGGTGGCGTTCTTCGCTTCTTGCTGCTCACCGTGCTCGGACCGCTCCTTTTCCTTGGCAGTGCTCCCGGCACTGCTTTCGGTCTGCTCCGAAGAGCCTCAGCCGCTTGAGCCGAGAGCGGCGGGCGGCACAGCCACGGACCCCGCCAACAGGGCGGTCACGCAAAACCCCGCCAGATAGGACTTAGCTTTTTTGGTGCGCATACTCCCTCCTTTTTTTGCCGGAACGATCACCCTCCCAGGGTGGACCGCTCGTAACCTCAGAATCCCCAAACACAATATGGCTTATTTTCATTTTCCCAACCGCCATAGATCCTGTCAACAAAGCCCAATCGATACGCCGCGGTAACTTCTTGCACCCAAATCAATCATCCGGAAAGGACTCATCCGCGCGCCGAGCTACTTGGGAAATTCCAGGGTCACTTTCTCGGTGTCATCTTCCTGTTTCGCCTTCAGCTTGAGCTCCATGCTGCTGTCCCTGATGCCCAGGGCCAAAGGCATGGACCCTTTCTCGCCTTCCAGATGCATAAGCTCACGGATGTCACTGAGGATCTTCTCTCCGACCTCCTCCCCGGGATTGGGCAGGCCGCTCTTGCGGTACTCGGCGACCACGGTGTACTCATCCCCTTCCTTGTGCACGGATATTTTCTTGGCCTTGCTGTTGATCCCGTGCAAGGCAGCCAGAGCCAGCCATTTTACTGCTGCCTCTTCCCGGTCCGCATCCGAGGAAACGTTTTCCATCTCCTGGAGGGGATCCCTGGACACATAGCAGTCGATCATTTCCTGCAGCTTTTTGTGCAGACTTTGCGAATCCTTCATGAAAGCCTCCTTTGCCGAAAAAATTTTGAGATATATTCCATTTCACGATTCATTGTCCTACCAGTGAGAACTCCCTGTCAATCACCGCCATTAAATAGTTCCTTCCCATGGTCCTGCCCGACCCCGCTTGGTTTATACACCGCTCGTTTGCGTACAACACTGATTCACGGGCCGACCCGGGCACAACCAAGCATGAAAATGGCGCGAGGCGATGGCGGGTGGACGCTGAAGCGCAGGTTTCATCCCGGGTTTCCCATGATGGGATACG
>CAYNCR010000061.1:0-12058 GCA_964395575.1 uncultured Desulfohalobiaceae bacterium | reverse complement strand
CGGTGTTGCGTATCTCCGGCAGGGGGGCCGGATCGCCGGGGCCGTTGCTCAGAAAGATTGCATCCGGGGCGAGGCGGGCAATGTCCTCGTACCCGTACCAGGGGGGCAGGGCGAGGACCTCGAGGCCGTGCTCCGTGAGTAGGCGCATGATGTTCCGCTTGGCCCCCATGTCCAAAAGCGCTATCCGCGGTCCGGTGTCGGACCATGGAGAGCCGCCTTCCTCGAGCCGAACCTCCAGCGGACCTTCGGCGGTCCAGAGATACGGATTTTCCGGACCGACCCGGTCCACCAGGTTGAGGCCTTCCATGGGCGGGATTTCCCTGGCCTTGGCCACGACCCGCTCCGGATCCTCTTCCCGGGTGGAAATGCAGGCCCGCATGGCCCCCTGAATCCGTATGTGTCGGGTGAGGGCCCTCGTGTCGATGCCCTCGATTCCAGGAACGCCGTGGCGCACAAGGTAATCGGGGAGGGATTCGGCGCTCCGCCAATTCGAGGGGCGCTTGCAGCATTCCCGGACAATGAAGCCCGCCGCCTGCACCCTGTCCGACTCCCCGTCCTCGGGGTTGATCCCGTAATTGCCGATGTGGGGATAGGTCATGCAGACCAGCTGCATGGAGTAGGACGGGTCGGTCAGGATCTCCTGGTATCCGGCCATTCCCGTGTTGAAGATGACTTCCCCGCGCGTCTCGCCGTCGCCGGTGAAAGAGCTTCCCTCGAACCAGGTCCCGTCTTCCAGGCCTAGGATAGCCCGCATCGTTCTTGCTCCTGTATGATTTTTTCCGCCAAGGGGACGTCCTGGGGGGAATCAACCCCCTGTCCCGCATGATCCTCTGTAGCCACGGCATGGATGGGGATCTCCGCCTCCAGGAGCCGGAGCTGTTCCAATTTTTCCGTCCGTTCCAGGGGACTGGGTTGCATCTGCGCAAAAAGGCGCAGGACCCGCATGCGATAGGCGTAGAGACCGATGTGGCCCCAGTAGGTGGCCTCATCCGGCTCTCTGCCATAGGGCACCGGTGAACGGGAAAAGTACAGGGCGCGGCCCCATTGGCTCAGGACCACCTTGACCAGATCCGGATTTTGGGCATCCTGGGCCGAAATCCGTCGAGCCAGGGTCGTAACCTGGACAGCAGCGTCACTGAAGGGCTCCATAAGCCGAGTGAGCATACTGGGCAGCAGGGTCGGCTCGTCTCCCTGGATGTTGGCGACAACCGCATCCTCTTCCAGGCCGAGTGTGTCCGCGGCCTCCAGCACCCTGTCGGTCCCGCTGTCGTGATTCCCGTGCGTCAGCACGCAGGGGATGTCCCGTCTCTCCGCCTCAAGGGCTATACGTTCGTCGTCCGTGGCCACATAGACCCCGGAAAACAAAGGGCACTGTCTGGCCCTTTGCACAACGCGGCCGAACATAGGCTGTCCAAGGATCGGTGTCAAAGGCTTGCCCGGAAAGCGGCTCGAGGCGTAACGGGCTGGAATCAGGGCGTAGTAGCGCATGCCGGGTCCTTGCTGAATCTGGCTTTCACGGACGGGGAAAGGCAGTGTTCCCTTCCGGTTTTGGGGATCGCATTGCGATTTGCCAACGCTTGTTGTATGTTCGCCGAAATGCAATTTCCATATTCCCGGCAACGTGGCGGGTTTGACCCCGCCCCCGGTCTCCTGCAAGAACGTTGAAACGCGCAGTTCCCGTTTCTCTGCTTTGGGTCCACAAGGACCCCCAGAGTTGTTCCCCTCCAGCCGGAGAAGGACGGAAGAGGCGCATCACTCCGGTTGAGCCACAATAAATGGAATCCGGTCCAAAAGCAACATACTGTTAGAGCTGTCGCCTGGTGGGCCAGTATGTCAGGCGAGGTGACTCATTCCCGGCAAAGGAGAGGTCTATGCCGATTTTTATCTACAAGGCTCGCAACAAGGCTGGGCGCAAGGTCAAGGGCGAAATGGACATTGCCAGCCAGGAAATGGCCAGAATGGCCCTGCAGCGCAAGGGATTCACCGAGATCAAGGTCAAGCCCAAGCCCAAGGACCTTCTGGAGGGGACTTTTCTGGAGGGCAAGGTCAAGTCAAGGGACATGGTGGTTTTTTCCAGGCAGTTCTCCACCATGATCAACGCCGGTGTGCCCATCCTCGAGGCCCTGCAGGTCATGTGCGACCAGACGGAGAACAACAAGCTGCGCAGGAAGCTCTACGAGATCAGGAACGATGTGGAAGGAGGGAACTCCCTGTACGAGGCCATGGCCAAGCACAAGGACGTGTTCGACGATCTCTATACCAACATGGTCAACGCCGGAGAGACCGGCGGCGTCCTGGATACCGTGCTGGAGCGTCTGTCCGAATACATCGAGAAGGCGGACAATCTCAAATCCAAGGTCAAGGGGGCCATGGCCTACCCCGTGGTGATCTTTTTCATAGCGATCGCGGTGGTCGGCGTTATCCTGACCTTCGTCATTCCCACCTTTGAGGAAATGTTCCAGAGCTTCGGGACGGAGCTCCCCATGGCCACAAAGATTGTGCTCGCCCTGAGCAACGCCGTGACCAGCAATTTCCTATGGATCGCGCTGGGCATCGTTGTCCTCGTGGTCGGATTCAGCCTGTTCTACCGCTGGGAAAGAGGGAGGAAGATAGTGGACCAGACCATTCTCTTTGTCCCCATTATAGGTCCTCTCCTGCGCAAGGTCGCAGTGGCCCGTTTCAGCAGGATGCTCAGCACCATGCTCGCCAGCGGAGTTCCCATTCTGTATTCCCTGGATGTGGTTTCCAAGACCGCCGGGAACAGGACTGTGGAAGACGGGGTGAAAAATGCGCGGAGGAGCATCTCCGAAGGCCAGACCATCCACGAGCCCCTGGACGAGACCGGGGTCTTTCCGCCCATGGTCATTCACATGATTTCCATCGGCGAGACCACGGGGAATCTGGACACCATGCTCTCCAAGATCGCGGACTTCTTTGACGACGAGGTCGATGTTGCGGTATCCACTTTGACTTCGCTCATCGAGCCGATCATGATCACTTTTCTCGGTGTCGTGGTTGGAGGCCTGGTCGTCAGCATGTATCTGCCCATTTTCAAGATGGCCGGGACCGTGCTGTAAGTCCGCCCGAGGGAACGGGAGCTCAAGTCGAGAGTTTTTTCATAGAATCAGCCGTACGAGGCAACGCATAAGAATACATACAACCCTCATTGCCGGGCCAACCCGGACACAACCAAGCATGAAAATGTCGCGCGGGGAGCCCTGTTGAATCCTGCCTCCGGCAGGGCAGCTACGCTGCATTCAACAGCGCAAATCCCCGGCTTCCCACGCTGTATCTCCATATAATTCAAACTATTGAAAATATTTTCATACAAAAAAAGAATACACACAGGGGGCGAATATGGCCGGGAACGGATTGAAGGTGGCCGTGGTAGGAGCCACGGGCGCTGTGGGCAAGGAAATGCTCAGCATCCTGGAGGAACGCGGTTTCGAGGCGGATTCCATACGGGCTCTGGCATCTCCCAGGTCTGCGGGGTCAAGCCTTCCCTTCAAGGGTGATGAACTGGAGGTGGAGACCCTGACCGAGGATGTGTTTCAGGAGCTGGATCTGGCCCTGTTTTCAGCTGGGGGGAGTATCTCCAAGGAGTTCGCGCCCCTGGCTGCAGAGGCCGGCTGCGTGGTTGTGGACAACTCCAGTGCCTGGCGCATGGATCCGGAAGTGCCGTTGATCGTGCCCGAGGTCAATTCCGAGGACCTTTCCCGGCACAAGAATATCATCGCCAATCCCAACTGCTCCACCATCCAGATGGTGGTCGCTCTCAATCCCCTCCATCAGACCGCGACAATCAAACGGGTGGTCGTGTCCACCTATCAGGCTGTTTCCGGCAGCGGCCAGAAGGCTGTGGACGAGCTGGAGTCCCAGGTGCGGGCCCTGTTCAATATGCAGGAAGTGGAGTGCAACGCCTATCCCTATCAGATCGCCTTCAACTGCCTGCCCCATATCGGGGATTTCCTGGACAACGACTACACCCAGGAAGAAATGAAGATGGTCAATGAGACCAAGAAGATCCTTGGTGACGATTCCATCGCCATCAGCGCCACCACCGTCAGAGTACCTGTCTTCTACGGACACAGCGAGGCGGTCAATCTGGAGCTGGCAAGCCCGGTCACGGCCAAGGAGGCCAGAGGCATACTGAGCGAGGCACCGGGTGTGGTGGTCTGGGACAACCCCGCGGAAAAGATCTATCCCATGGCTCTCGAGGCCACTGGCCAGGACGCCACCTATGTGGGCCGCATACGGCAGGACATCAGCATGGACAATGGGTTGGACATGTGGATCGTCGCGGACAACATCCGCAAGGGAGCGGCCCTGAACACGGTGCAGATCGCCGAGGAGCTCGTGCAGAAGGGGCTTTTGAAGCAATAGATCGGACATCGGCCGTGAGGCTGAAGCTCGCGATGAGCGGTGAAATCGGACGGAGAGAGCTATGAGCGGTTCCGAAAAGGTCAAGATACTCCTCGTTGATGACGATCAGACCCTGCTGGAATATTTGGCCAAGCGGCTGCAGCGGGAAGGGTTTTCCGCGAGGCCGACCTTTTCCGGGGAAGAGGCCCTGGAGGTGGTGGTTGACGAGGACTTCGACGTGGCTGTCGTAGACTTGAGGATGCCGGGGATGGACGGTGTGGAGACGCAAAGGCGGCTCAAGGAGGTCCTTCCACTGCTGCAGTGCGTGGTGCTCACGGGGCACGGCTCCATCGAAAGCGCCCTGAAGAGTGGGCAACAGGGCGCGTACGACTACCTCTTCAAGCCTGTCGACTACGAGTCCCTGGTTGCGTCCATCCGGGGAGCCTTTGAAAGGAAACAGGAGCTGGAGAAGACCGAAATGGAGCGGGCGGAAAATGGGGAATCGTCTTCCGTCGGCTCTGCCAGGGGAATCGGAAGAATGTGGAATTTTTTGCGCGAGGCCTACAGGGCCCCGGAGCATTAGAGGCGGATTCCGCAGTTTTTCCCGTGGTCTTGGAAAGGGGGCAAGAGAACTGGACAACTTTGTCTCTTTGAGGCAGAAATGGGTGTATTGAGTCCCATCGCAGGAAAACCCCTTCTTTATAGGGATTGATTCCCTTTAGAAAAGCTTATCAGTACACGAGAAGGTGCGTTGGTCATGCCCAACAAAGAGCGATTGACAAGCTGGAAAAAGGGAGCTGAATCCTTCAGTCTCACCTTTGTCCTTATGCTCATACTGTGGTTCATCTTTTCCGGCAAGACCGAGCCCTTGCTGCTTGGTTTCGGCATAGTAGCCAGTCTCATAGTCTCCGGCTTTTCGCACCGATTCCTGTTTCCGGATCCGAATATCACGTTTTACATTTCAACAGCATTCAAGTTTTCCTGCTATATTCCCTGGTTGCTGGTGCAGATTTTTGTGGCGAACATCCATTTGTTGATCATTGTCTTCCATCCCAGGATTCGGGAAAAAATCGATCCCCATATCGTCGATTTCTCCACCCGTCTGAAAAGTGATATGCCCATCGCCACAATGGCCAATTCCATTACTCTCACTCCGGGAACAATCACCGTGACTGCGGACCAGCACGGTGAGTTCAGGGTGCACGCCATCGACAGGCAGAGCTCGCAGGCCCTGCCCGGAGAAATGGAGCAAAAGGTTGCCAAGGTCTTCGGAGAGCGAAGATGATCGGATTCTTTCTCTTCAGTGGCCTCTTTCTCTGTGTGTTGATGTGTTTCTCCCTGTACAGGGCCATCGCCGGGCCCACTGTGCTCGATCGCCTGGTGGGGGCCAACGCCATCGGGAGCAAGACGGTGGTCCTGCTCCTGTTGATCGGGTGCATTTATCAACGCGTGGAGATGTTCGTGGATATCGCCCTGGCCTATGCCCTGCTCAACTTTATCGCCGTGCTCGCCGCCTCGCGCTACTTTCACAAGCGGCGCGGCCTGTACGAGGAATCTCCCTTCGAGTAGGGCAGAACGGAGCGCCGCCTGGATGGGCCGCTCGCCGGAGCATCCTTCTCGTTTTCAATATCTGGCCCTTGCTAGGGCAAAACAACGGACTTGCGCCGGCAGTCAAATCAGTTGCTGAAGACCTCGGATAAGGAATCAGGCGCATGGGTATTCTGGACGCAGTAGTGATCCTGCTCATGGGGATGGGACTCGTGTTCTTCCTGGGCGGGGCGGTGGGCATTATTCGCATGCCCGACTTCTACAGCAGGCTCCATCCGGCAGGGAAGCTGGACACCCTGGGCATCATGGCCATGGTCACGGGGCTCGCCCTGTACAATCTGGGGCATTTTTCCTGGCAGGCCCTGCTGGTCAGCCTGAAAATGATGTTCATTGTCTTTTTCGTGTTCCTCTCCAGCCCAACTGCCACGCACTCCATCGTGGACGCCGGGATCAGGGCGGGGCTCATCCCCTGGTCCAAATCCAGGAAGGATTAGGCATGCACTGGCAAATCGATCTGTTCATCCTGGCCCTGATTATCGTCTGCGCCCTGGCGGCCATCAATGTGCGCGATCTGTTGGGCGCCGCCATCCTCTTCGGGGCGTACAGCTTTCTCATGTGCCTTTTGTGGGCCATTATGGGCGCTGTGGACGTTGCCTTCACCGAGGCCTCGGTCGGGGCCGGAGTGAGCACGGTTTTCTTCGTCGCTGCCGTGTTCCAGACCACCAGGAGGAGCAAGGATTGAAGCGGATCGGCCTGATTCTGGTCATTCTTTGCGGCGCGGTGCTGCTCTACGCCACCAAGGACTTCCCCGCCTGGGGGGATCCGGCCTCCCCGGCGAGCACGCACCTCTCCCCCCACTATATCCAGCACGCCCTGGAGGAGACCGAGGTCTCCAATCTGGTGACCGCGGTGCTCGCGGACTATCGCGGCTATGACACTATGTTCGAGACCGTGGTCATATTCGCCGCAGGGCTGGCCTGCTTCCTGTTGCTGCGCACCTTTGCCGCCAGGAGGGAGGAGGGCTGGTACGTGCGGCACATCCCCACAGGGGTGGTCATTCACTTCCAAAGAAGGCCTTCCATCCCCGAGAGTCGCGTCTTCGAAAGGCTGGACACGCAGTGGGTGCCGCACGATCTGATCATCAAGACCATCAGCCGTATCCTCATTCCCTTTATTCAGCTCTTTTCCCTGTACGTGGTCGCCCATGGCGACTTCAGCCCTGGTGGGGGATTCCAGGGAGGGGTGATGTTCGGGGCCACTCTGGTGCTCATGGCCATTTCCTTCGATTTGCGCACAGCCCTGAGCAAGGTGGGGGAGAAGTTCCTCGCGCTGCTCGCGGCCTCGGGCGTGATTGTCTACGGAGGCATCGGGGTGCTGTGCATGCTGCTTGGCGGAGAATTTTTGGATTACAGCGAGTTGGCGCGGATATTGCCGGTTCACGCCGAGGAAGCGCGCGCCCTGGGCATGATCGGCGTGGAAATCGGAGTGGGGATGGCGGTTACGGCAGTGATGGGTATCATCTACGTCAACATCGCTTCTGCCGGTCGACACGACGAGGGACTGTAGGACGGACCGGAGGTCGGATATCGGAGGTCGGAGATCGGAAGTCGGATATCGGAGGTCGGAAGTCGGAGATCAGAGGTCAGAGATCGGAGATCGGAAGTCGGAGATCGGGAGTCGGATATCGGACAGCAGATGCGGATAAGATCGGCTGTGGAACTGGGATCGAATAATTTTTCGTCCTCCTTTCCAACCTCTCTGACCTCTGACTTCTGACCTCCGGTAAAGGGTGCTCTTATGGAACAGCTGCTCCAGGAGATCGTGGCCAAGTACAACTACTGGCTCTATATCATCCTTATGATGATCGGCCTCTACGCCATCATCGCCAAGAACAACCTGGTCAAGAAGCTGGTGGGGATGAATATATTCCAGACGGCCATCATCCTGTTCTTTGTTTCCATAAGCTACAAGCACGAGGCCACTATCCCCATTATCCGCAACGCCCACGGATCGGGGCACATCACCCCTGAATCCATCGATGCGGCGGCATACATGAACCCACTGCCCCACGTCCTCATGCTTACGGCCATTGTGGTCTCTGTTGCGACCTTCGGCGTGGCGCTGGCTATAGCGGTTAAGGTCTATCGCGAGTACGGGACACTTGAAGAAGACGAAATTCGCATGCGGATACGGGAAAAGATGTAGCCATGCTGGAGCACATTGCGGCCCTCATGATCCTGGCCCCGCTGATAGCCGCCTTTGTGGTCAGCGGCTTGGCCTGGCTCCGGACACAGTATTGCCTTCCCGCGGCTTTGGCCGGGCTGCTCGGATCCCTGCTTGCCTCCATCGCCGCTTTGAATCAAGTGGTGAGCGGGGGAGCGTTCAGTTACAGGATGGCCAGCTGGCCGCCCCCTGTGGGGATCGAGCTGCGCGTGGACCTCTTCAACGGCCTCGTCCTGGTTGCTGTCGCCGCTGTCGCCCTGATCAATCTCGCGGCGAGCTGGGATTTCGTCAAGCGCGAGCTCGAGGACCGGAAAGAGACCTTCCTCGCCCTGTATCTCCTTTTCGTGACCGGCCTTATGGGGGTGACGGCAACAGCCGACCTGTTCAATCTCTACGTCCTGCTGGAGATTACCTCCCTGAGCGCATATGCCCTCATCGCCTTGGGGCCGTCCCCAAGGGCCCCATTGGCCAGCCTGAACTACGTCTATCTGGGCGTTATCGGAGCGAGCTTCTATCTGCTCGGTGTGGGGTACCTCTATATCATGACCGGATCCCTGAACATGGGGGATATCGCCTCGCTTTTGCCCCAGATATGGGCCTCGCAGACGGTCCTGGTGGGATTTATCTTCTGCCTGATCGGGGTCTGGATCAAGATGGCCTTCTTCCCCATGCACATCTGGCTTCCCAACGCCTATACCTACGCCTCCATGACCGCCAGCAGGGTGATGGCTCCGCTCATGACCAAGGTCATGGTCTACGTCATGATCCGGCTTATGCTCACTGTTTTCGGCGCGGAGTACGTGTTCGGAATCCTGGATCTCAGCCCGATCATCGTGTGGCTGGCTGTCCTGGCAATCGTTGCCGGAGCGGTCATGGCCCTGGTGCAGCACAATCTGGCCAAGATACTCTGCTACATCATCATCTCCGAAATCGGATACATGGTCGGAGGGGCCTGGCTAGGGAACCAGGCCGCGATGACCGGAACCATCCTTCATCTTATCAATGACGCCCTGATGACCTTCGCCGTCTTTCTTGCGGCGGGGAATTTTGCCTACAAGCTCGGCGAGCTGCGCCTGGAGAACCTGCGCGAGGCCTTCGCCCGCATGCCCTTGAGCGGACTTGGGTTCATCCTGGCGGGGATGAGCATTGTCGGGGTTCCCCCCACCTGCGGCTTCTTCAGCAAATGGTACCTGATCAGCGGCGGCCTCGAGGCGGGGCAGTACGCCTATGTCGGGGCCCTGCTCCTGAGCAGCCTGATCAATGCGGTGCTCTTCGTCCGTGTCACGGAATACGCCTATTTTGGTAACCTCCAGGCGGTGCACGGCCATCACGGGGAACATCACGAGGTAAAAACGGATGAGGCCCCGCCGGTCATGGTGGCCTGCCTGCTCCTCGTTACTGTCGCTCTGGTGCTTGTCGGCCTGTATTCGGGAAGTATCGTGAGCACAATGATCCAGCCCTTTGTCCTGGGGAGCTTGATCTGATGGAGACGCTTTTTTCGGTTCGTCCCCTTTTGGCAGTGCTCGTCTCACTGGCTGTGGTACCCGTCCTTGTATCCAGCAGCGGCAAGCCCAATGTCCGCGAGGCATGGACCATTCTGGCCGGACTGATCAAGTTCGGCCTCGTCGCCTCTCTCGTTCCCGGTGTGCTTGCCGGTCAGGAATATGGCATTACCCTGTTCAGCTTCGCTCCGGGCGCGGATATCGCCCTCAGGGTAGACGGACTGGGGCTTGCCTTCGCCCTGGTCGCTTCCTTTCTCTGGATCGTGACCACCGTTTATTCCATCGGCTATATGCGGGGTCTGGCGGAACACAGCCAGACACGGTTCTACTCCTTTTTCGCGGTCGCCCTGTCCTCGACCATCGGGGCGGCCTTCTCCGCCAACCTGCTCACCCTGTACCTGTTCTACGAGATCCTGTCCCTGTCCACCTATCCCCTGGTGACCCATCATCAGGACCGCGAGGCCCTCGTAAGCGGCCGGAAGTACCTCGGCTACATCCTGGGGACTTCCGTGGGGCTGGTTCTGCCGGCGATGATTTTGACCTACAATATCGCCGGGACACTGGAGTTCGCCCAGAGCGGCGTCTTCGGGGCGGGGATCTCCCAGCCCATGGCCACGGTTCTGCTCCTGGTCTTCCTCTTCGGGTTCGCCAAGGCGGCCGTCTTTCCGCTGCACGGCTGGCTCCCGGCGGCCATGGTCGCACCCACACCCGTCAGTGCCCTCTTGCACGCCGTGGCCGTGGTCAAGGTGGGGGTTTTCAGTCTGGTCCGCATTATGACCGGGATCTTCGGTATTGAGCTGTTGGGCTCAGCCGGGTTGGGTACCATTGCCGGGATCATCGCCGCGGTGACCATTTTGATCGGCTCACTGATCGCCATATCCCAGGACGAGCTCAAGCGTCTGCTGGCCTTTTCCACCGTGAGCCAGCTTTCCTATATCGTGCTCGGTGTGGCCCTTCTCTCTCCCAAGGGGATGACCGGCGGAGTCATCCATATCGTGATGCACGCCTTCGGCAAGATAACCCTCTTTTTCTGTGCCGGGGCGATCATGGTTCATACCGGCAAGAAATACATCAGCCAGATGAAGGGGTTGGGCAGGCAGATGCCGCTGACTTTTTTCGCCTTTTTCATCGGCAGCCTGAGTGTCATCGGACTGCCTCCCACCGGCGGGTTCTTCAGCAAGTGGTATCTGGTGCTCGGCTCGCTTCAGGCCTCGCAATTGGCCCTGCTCATCGTCCTGCTTGTGAGCTCCTTCCTCAATGCCGTGTATTTTCTGCCGGTGGTGTTCAACGGTTTTTTCGCCTCGGAGGCGTCCCCCGGCGTGAAGGAGGAATACAGCGAGGCTCCGGCACTATGTGTCGCTCCCTTGCTCCTTACGGCGGGTATCTCCGTGGGGCTCTTTTTCTATAGCGATGTATTCGTCGGGTTGATCCGTAAGGGATTGGGACTTGGTTGAACAGACTCTTGGCAAGTCCGGCAATAGAGGAATGGAACCATGGCGAGCGGAAAAGGGAATGAGATTCTGACTGGCCAGAAAAAGGATTTTCTGGAGCGTCCGGGCACCATCCGGGTCCTCTGGATTATTCTCTGGGTCGTGTGCGGTCTGACCTTGGTGCCGGAGCTGTTTTTGAGCCGAAGCGCTCATTTCGGCATTGACGGTTTTTACGGCTTCTACGCCCTGCTGGGCTTTGCTTCGTGCGCCCTGCTGATCATCGTGGCAAAGCTCGCGGGGTTCTTTCTCAAGCGCGGGGAAGACTACTATCACAAGGATTGAGGACGGGACAGCCCTCTTGTCCGAGTAACACGGCACGGAACCGAAAAAGCCCCAAAAGCTGAAACTATGCCCTCTATCCCACCTGCATGGCTGATAATCGCCGGCGCAATTCTGATCACCCTGCTCACGGGTCGAGCCAGGAACTGGTTCGGCGTGTTGGTCAATGCCCTTGCCTTTGCCTACATTCTTGCGATGGAGCCGGGCAGCTCCTGGCAGGTATCCTTTT
This sequence comes from uncultured Desulfohalobiaceae bacterium, assembly GCA_964395575.1. GTDB lineage: Bacteria > Desulfobacterota > Desulfovibrionia > Desulfovibrionales > Desulfothermaceae > JAIPDU01. The sequence goes on along the minus strand of CAYNCR010000061.1, from coordinate 425 downwards.
TCGGCTTCGATCTGACCCTGTTGCGGGTGGACAAGCTGAGCAAGCTCTTCGGGGCCATTTTTACCCTTTACGGGTTTGCGGCGTCCCTGTATTCACTCTCCACGCTCCGCGACGGCAAGCAGCAGTTCGCCGCATTGATCTATATCGGTAGCGCCCTGGGAGTGGTTTTCGCCGGAGATCTCGTTTCCTTATATTTCTACTGGGAGGTTATGGCCGTCGCCTCGGTCATCCTCATCCTGGCCCAGCGAAGCGAACAAGCCCTGGGAGCGGGTTACAGATACGTCCTGGTCCATATCTTTGGCGGCCTGTGCCTCCTGCTGGGTATTGTGCTCTTCATCCACCAGACCGGGAGCGTGGAGTTTACCGCTTTCTCCGTGCGGAATCCGGCCACCTATCTCATCCTTTTGGGCGTTCTGGTGAACGCA